>JAYVYV010000442.1:0-7228 GCA_043783985.1 Acidobacteriota bacterium
CCTCAGCCGGCGGCGCCTCTGACCAGCCGTGACCGTGCAGCTGCAGGAGTTTCGTCATGGACGCACAAGTATTCCGCGAAGACCCATCAGTTGACTACCTCAACGACCGCGGCACGCCTTCTGCAATGAAGGCTGCGCATGTCAAACCGTATTGTCCAGTTAGCCGTTGTCGTCACCACCTGTGCCGTGCTGCACGCAGACCCGGGCGCGGCGTCACAAAAACGTCCGGTCCGCACGGCCCGCCGCACGGCCCCCTCCGCGGCACTGAAATGCGGCGATCTCGTCGGTTTCCAGGTCCTCCTGGATCGCCAGGGTTTTTCGCCAGGCCAGATCGACGGCAAACGGGGCGCGAACTTCACCCACGCGCTCGCTGCGCTACAGAGCGCGAAGAAACTGCAGTCAACCGGACGGCCCGACTGCGACACGTGGAAGGCGCTCGGCGGCGACTCGGCCGACCCGACCGTGACCACCTATACGATTACCGGCGCGGACGTGAAGGGTCCGTTCGCCAAGATCCCGCCGAAGCTGGCGGATCAGGCCAAGCTCGAGACGCTCGGCTACCAGTCGACGACCGAGCTGCTTGCCGAGCGATTCCATAGCGCACCGGCATTGCTGGCGCAGCTCAATCGCGGCGTGCCGATGACCGCCGGCACCGCGATCAAGGTGCCGGCCGTCACCCCGTTCGATCCGAACACCAGGCCGGTGCACGACGCGGCGAATGCCGACATCGCGATCCAGGTGTCGCGCGAGGAGTCGGCGCTGCGCGCGACGCGCGCTGACGGCACGCTGGTGTTTTTTGCGCCGGTGTCGAGCGGGAGCGTCCACGATCCGCTGCCGCCGGGCGACTGGAAAGTCACCGGCGTCGCCGCGCATCCGGTCTTTCACTACAACCCGGATCTGTTCTGGGACGCGAAGCCAAAGGATGAAAAGGCGACGATCAAGGCCGGACCCAACAACCCGGTCGGCGTCGTCTGGGTCGCGCTCAACCTCGAGCACTATGGGATTCACGGCACGCCCGAGCCCGGCAACATCGGCCATACCGAGTCGCACGGCTGCGTGCGGCTGACCAACTGGGATGCCGCGCACCTCGCGTCGCTCGTCAAGCCGGGGACGGCCGTCACATTCAAATGAGCACGGGACGACTCCGAGGCGCGATCCCGGTCGCGCTGCTGGCCAGCTTCATCGCCGGTGCATTGGTCGACGGGTGGCTGCGGACCTACGGCCCGCCGAAGCCCGCCAGGATCGAGCCGGCCGACAGTTTCATCGCCGCACCCTCGCCGGCCGCCAAGGCGCCGAAACCGGCGGGGTCCACGCACGGCACGCCTGCCTCAGCGCCCCCGCCGGCGCCCGTCGCCACGACGGGTGACGCGCCGAGCGGCCGGATCCGCCTGCCGATCGACGGTGAGGACATCGAGTTGTTCAAAGGTGGTTTCGCCGAACGGCGCGGCGGCGATCGACCGCATGAAGCGGTCGACATGCTGGCCCCGCGCAACACGCCGGTGCACGCGGTCGAGAACGGCACGATCGCGAAACTGTTCACCAGCAAAGCGGGGGGGCTCACGATCTATCAGTTCGATCCGAGCGGACGCCTGTGCTACTACTACGCGCATCTCGAGCGGTACGCCGACGGGCTGCATGACGGCCAGGCGGTTTCGCAGGGCGACGTCATCGGCTACGTCGGCACCACCGGCAACGCGCCCGCGAATACGCCCCATCTGCACTTCGCGGTGTTCGAGCTGAACGCCGACAAGCACTGGTGGCAAGGCCGGCCGATCGATCCATATCAGGTGTTCAAAGAGAGGGGCTGAGGGCTGAGGGCTAAGGGGCGCGGGGCTGACGCCAACAGTCGCTGACGAGCGCGTCAGGGGTGTGCTGGGCGCCCGAAAAGACAGACCGCCGACCACGGACGGCTTCCCTGCGCCCGGTCCGACTCCGGCATAATCGCGAACATGCGCAGCGCGAGCGGCAGGCGCTCGATCTTCGCCGCGGCCTTCATCAGCGAGCGGACTTCGATCGGCTGCCAGCCGTGGGCGGAGAAGAACAGCGGCCCTTCGGCCGGCGCGAACAGGAACGGCGCGCCGGCTTCGTTCAGCGCCCCGTCCGACGACTGCTTCATCGTCTCCATCAGGCCTGGCGAGACGAGGTCGAGCACCAAGTGCTGCACGGCGGGCGGCCCCGCGAGATCGCGTGCCAGCGCGCCCACCGCATCGGGCATGAGATAGATCACGAGCCCTTCCGCGATCACCGCGATGTGCTTGGCGCGGCGGCCGAGATCGGCGAACAGCCCGCGCCGGCCGTCCTCGTTCGACAGATCGAGCCGCACGCGCTCGAGATCGCACACCGGCTTCGCGCCGCCGAGAGTCTCTTCCTTGTAGTCGAGGATGTCGGGAGAATCCACTTCCACCCAGCGCAGCGACGGCGGCAGCTCCATGCGGTAGGGCCGGGTGTCGAGGCCGGCCGCGAGGTTCACGATCATGTCGGCGCCGTGCCGCACGAGCCTCGCGACGAACCGATCGAAGAGATACGTGCGCGCGACGAGCGACCACGCGTGCTCGTCGCCGAACGCCAGCGCGTTCGCGATCCGCTCGCCCCGCTCGCCCGCGAGCGCGCGCGCGAACGGGTCGCGGAACACCGCGTCATCCCGCTCGGTTTCCCTGGCGCGGTACACCGCCATCCAGCGCGCGGTGTCCGAGGCGTCCCGGATCAGCGGCTCGTCCATCATTCGAGAACTTCAGCCCCACGCCGAGGGACGCTTTCCCAGGCCGCGGGTAACACTGCCTGCGAAAAACCCGGCGCCGATTATATGCGGTCCGCGACATTCGTTCGGCGGTAGCATGCGCTCATGCATTCGACCCGACGCACCTTTCTCGGCGCAGCCCTCGGCGGCGTGACGCTGTCGCCCGCGTTGCGGGTGGCGACGGCCGCTCAAACCCCGGCGGAGCAGCCACCGTCACCGGTCCCTGCTCCGCGCGACTGGTCGGGACAAACGCCGCTGCAATATCCCGATCCCGACGTCGTCGCGTTGGATCCCCGCTTTCGCCGCTACATGGTCGGCAACACACCGATCAGACGGCTGCACACCGGCACGCTCTGGGCGGAAGGGCCGGCGTGGAACGGCGTCGGGCGGTACCTGGTCTGGAGCGATGCGCCGAACAACGTGCAGATGCGCTGGATCGAAGACGATGGCCGCGTCACCGTCTTCCGCAGCCCGTCCGGCAACAGCAACGGCAACACGTTCGATTACGAGGGGCGCCAGCTCTCGTGCGAGCACGGCGGGCGGCGTGTCGTGCGCTACGAGCCGAACGGCACGGTGACGGTCATCGCCGGCACGTTCCAGGGCAAGCGGTTGAACTCACCCAACGACATTGTCGTACACCCGGATGGCGGCATCTGGTTCACCGATCCGATCTACGGCATCCGCGCCAATTACGAAGGGGTCAGGAGCGAGTCCGAGACGAAGGAGGCGGTGTACCGCGTCGACGGCAAGAGCGGACAGATCGACAAGGTGACCGATCAGCCGGCGCAGCCCAACGGACTGTGTTTTTCGCCCGACTACAAGAAACTGTACATCGCCGACACCGGCGCGACGCGCGACATCACGATCTGGGACGTCGACGGCCGGGCGATTCGCAACGGCAAACGCTTCGTCGTGCTCGACATTCCCGGAACCGGCGCGCCGTCAGCCGCCGACGGGATCCGCTGCGACGTGGACGGCAACATCTGGGCGGGCGCGCGACCCGGCGTGCAGGTGATTGCGCCGAACGGCGAACGCATCGGCATGATCCGCATGCCGGAAACCTGCGCGAACGTCTGCTTCGGCGGCGCGAAGCGGAACCGGCTGTTCATGGCCGGCAGCCAGTCGCTGTACGCGGTGTACGTCGAAACCACCGGCGCGCACATCGCGTAGCGCGACGGCTTGAGAACGCGGCCCGACGATGCTACCGTCGTCGGCACGCCGTTTGGATTGCGTCGGCGCCGGAGGCTGCGGTGAACACAGAAACCCTCGACCGGCGCGTTGGAATCCTGGAGCAAAAGGTGGAGTTACTGGAGGCCTTACCGGATCGCATGACAGCGCTCGAAGTGCAGATTTCTGAATTTCGCGCGGAGGTGCGCGCTGAATTTTCTGCGACCCGCTCGGAGCTCCGCGAGGAGATGAGAAGCGGCGATGATGCGCTTCGACAGGAGATGAAAAGCGGCGATGAAGCCCTTCGACAGGAGATGAAAAGCGGCGACGAAGCCCTTCGACAAGAGATGAAAAGAGGCGACGACGCCCTTCGGCAGGAGATGAAAAGAGGCGACGACGCCCTTCGGCATGAGATGAGAAGCGGCAACGACGCCCTTCGACAGGAGATGCGGACCTTGAACGACGAGACGCTCACGCACATGCGCGTCCTGCACGAAGATATGATCGCGCGGTTCAATCTCCTCGAGGAACACCCGCGCTGGAAACGGACTACCGCGCCGCCGCGGCGGAAACGGTGACCGTGACGTCCTTCGCGGCAACCAGAATCCCGTCGTCGGCGTAGGCGCGCAGCACGTAGGTGCCGGGGGCGCTGAAACGCACGGTCGTCGACGCCTTGCCGTCGGTGACCGGAATCTTTCTCGGCTCGAAGGTGACCGCCTTCGCGTCGCCGCGGTAGACCACCCAGGCGACGCCGAGACGCACGCCGCGATCGAGCCGCACCATCGCCTGCATCAACGGTCCCTCCACGCGGGGGTTGGATCCGCTCTGGCTCGGCCGCGCGGTCGGCCGCCCATCGTCGGTGACGAAGGCGTCGAGCGTGAGCGCGGAGCCCGCGGCGACGCGGCGCTCCGGCGCGCCCTCGACTTTGATCGACGGCGGGTCGTCCTCTTCGCCCAGCGCGCCCGGGCCGCCGCGATTCTGCTGATAGGTGCCGGCGTCGATCTCCCACACGGGCGTCAGCGTGCCGTAGGCTTTTTCCGTCTTGCCGTGGCTGGTCAGCGTCCAGACGAGATCTTTCCTGCCCCAGTCCTTCGGCACGCGCACCGAGAACACGTACTGCTGCCGGCGCGCGTAGAAATGCGCCGGCTGTCCCTGATCGGCCCCGCCCGGCTCGAGCGCGTTGTCCGGGCCCACCGGCACGTCGACCTCCTCCTCGTAGTTGCGGTTCATGTAGCCGAAGACCATGGTGGCGCTGCCGTCCGCGTTGCGCTCCCAGCCTTCGAAGACGGGGACGACGTTCTGGCCGGTGGCGTAGCGGATCTGCGCGGTGGCGACGGAAGAAGCAACCGCCGAGCACGCAAAGAACGCAGAGAAAAGCAATGCGTTTCTCAGCGCTCTCCGCGAACTCCGCGGTTGCTTCTCGTGACGGCCGTTCACTGCGGGCCCGTGGTCCTCGTCGTTTTCAGGGCGTTGCGGGCGGCGACTTCGGCTTTGAACTCCTCGTCGCTCATCGGGTAGAAGGTGAGCCAGTGGCGCGACATGTCGTCGGTCGTGCGGTTGCCGAAGCCGACCCAGTTTCTCGGGTCGGGGTTGTACTTGTTGGCCGCCGAGTTGTCGTGCCAGCTGATGACGTGCATGATCGTTCCCGCCGGCAGCAGCGGCGCCACGCCATCCGCGTAGTTGTAGACGATCTGCCAGTTGAAGTCGTAGTTGACGCAGTTCAGCTGCTCGACGCGCATGTCGGGGTAAATCGCTTCGAGGCACTGGCGCTTGCCGCGGTTGTGCATGTGCGGCATGAAGCCGACCAGGTGCGACGGTTTCTCCATCTTGAAATACGCGTCGCTGCGCACGTTGTCGGCGCCGGCCGGGATGTCGAGGTCGTCCTGGTTGGGCGCGAGGATCGTCGAGATGACGTGCTTGGGCACCACGCCCTTCGGATAGAAGACGATACCGACCTCGGTGCGATCGGTGACCGGCTCGCCGATTGCGTGGTAGTGCATGTTGAAGCGGACTTTCGCGCCCGCCTTCATCAGCTTGCCGGAACCCTCGGGAAACACGTCGCCGTTCTTGCCGACGGCGTACTCCACCAGCGTCCCGCCGCCGCTGCTGCCGTCGTCGTAGACCAGCGACTCGACCGAGTGGTGCACGACGCGGCGCGCGCCGGGCGACGGCTTGGCTTCGACCGCCTTGATATAGCGATCTTCTTCGAGGCCGGAGTCGGCCTCGAAGATACCCCACCAGTCGGCCGCCTCGGTCTTGACCGTGAAGACCTTGGGCATCGCCACGATCAGATCCGGCTTGCCGATGTGCCAGCGGTCGGCATCGTCGAACCGGCGCGGCGGCGGCAGGTCGGCCGGGTTGCCGCGCGGCGCGCCGGCGGCGGCCCAGGCCGAGAGCGTCTCGATCTCCCGATCGGTGAGCGAGGGGTCGTCCTTGAACTGGCGGATCCCGACGGTCCGATCGACGTGCCACGGCGGCATCTGCCGCGCCTCGACACGCTGCTTGATCGAGCGCGCCCAGGGGCGCGCGTCCTCGTAGGTGAGCAGCGACATCGGCGCGATCGAGCCGGGTCGGTGGCAGTTCTGGCAGGATTTCTGAAAGATCGGCGCCACGTCCCTGTTAAACGTGACCGGGGCGGACGCCTGGCCCGCGCCGAGCGCGAACAGCAGCACAAACAACATACCGACCTCCGGACGCGATTATAATCGCCCCACGACGAAAGGAGCGGCTGTATGCGTTCCGTGTTCCTCGGGTTGTTCCTCATCTCCGCCGTTTCAGCCGCCGGGCAGACCAAGGCGGGCGTGCCGCGCGCGCCCGATGGCCACCCCGACCTCCAGGGCACCTGGGATTTCGCGCAGCTGACGCCGTTCGAACGCCCCGGCAACTTCGCGGGCAAGCAGTCGCTGACCGACGAAGAGGCGGAAGAGTTCGCGCAGCAGCGCATCGAAACCGGGAACAAGGACAAGCGCGACGGCGGCGCCGCCGCCGACGTCGAGCGCGCCTACAACGACTTCTGGTGGGACTTCGGCAAGCGCGTCGCGAAGCAGCCGTCGCTGGTGGTCGATCCGCCGGACGGCCGCGTGCCGGCGCTGACCGCCGACGCGCAGGCGCGCACCGCGGCGCGGCGCGGCAAGTACGACAACCCCGAGGAGCGCCCGCTCGCCGAGCGCTGCATCGTCGGCTTCAACTCGGGGCCGCCGATGGTGCCGAGCGCCTACAACAACAACATGCAGCTGGTGCAGACGCGCGACCACGTGGTCATCCTCAACGAGATGATCCACAGCGCCCGCATCGTCTCGCTGAACGGCCGGCCGCATCCGCCGA
>JAYVYV010000443.1:0-2837 GCA_043783985.1 Acidobacteriota bacterium
TTTGAGAATTTTTGAGGATCCGGCTAAAGACTCTTGACCGCGATCGGGCAGATTGTATGCGCCAGGAGGAATGAGATGGCAATTTACATGGTCGAGCGCGAACTGCCGGGAATCACGAACGAGCAGCTGGCTGGAGCGCAGCAGGCGGCGATTGCGGGCGCGCAGAAGTCCACCACAGGCGGCACCCCGGTCCGTTATGTCCGAAGCACGTTCGTGCCGGGCGAGGCACGGTGCATGTGCCTGTTCGAGGCGAGCAGCGCCGCGGCGGTCCGCGACGTGAACGAAGCGGCAGGGCTGCCGTTCACCCGGATCGTCGAGGCGCTCGACCTTACGCCCGCTCGCTGACGCTCGGCGGGGCTGAGGGCTTCGGGCATCGTCGCGAACGGTGAGCCCTGAGCGCTCAGCCCTCAGCCCTATTGCCGTGGTTCGCCCGCGGTCGGCGTTGCAGGCCTCCCAACCACCGTTACCGTGATCTGCGACGGATACCGCTTCGAATGGTGCACGGCGTTGTGCGCGACGACGCCTTTGGCTTCGTCGTAGTTGTTGCCGCCGGTGTTCAGGTTGCGATCGAAGCGCGGGAAATTGCTGCTCGACACTTCGATGCGCAGTTTGTGGCCGGCGGCGAAGTAGTTGCTCGTCGTCAGCGGCTGCAGGGTGACTGTGTAGACCCTTCCTGCCTCCATCCACGCGAGCGGCTTGTCGTAGCCGTCGCGGTACCGCATCCGCTGAATCGACTCGTCGAGGTTGTACGCGCGGCCGTCGGGATAGACGTCCAGCACTTTCACGGTGAAGTCGGTGTCCTTCGCGTCCGACGACACATAAAGGGTCGGCGTGATCGGCCCGCTGACTTCGGTGCCGTCCTTGAAGGGCTCGCTCGTGTAGACCAGAATGTCCTCGCGCGCCTCCATCCGCCGCTGATCGAACGCGCCCGCCTCCACGGCGGTGCCGGTGCAGCAGACGTTCCCGCCGTAGGAGAGCACCGGGTTCAGCGGGTCGTACGTGAACGCATCGGGCTTGTCGGAGTCGGGCGCGGCGGCGCTCAGGGCTCCATCACCGCTGAGGGAGTTCGCCTTGCCGCCGCTCGAGAGATAGAACGTCAGCGGCTGTGCGCCCGCGGGCGGCCAGGTGTCCGCGGTCTGCCACTTGTTCATCCCCATCGTGAAGTACGTGACCTTGGGCAGCGAGTCGAGCCGCGTCGCCTTCTCGCCTTTGAGGAACCGATCGAAGAATCCGTAGACGATGTCGTTGTAGTCGAGGCGCGCGTCGCCCATGCGGCGCTCGCCGACAACCGTGTCGGCTGTCGCGCGCGTGTAGGAGCAATGCGCGACCGGCGCGATGACGGCCCACTGCTCGTCCGCGATCGCGCGCGGCGCGCTGGCGCGCACGTGATTGTAGAGCGCGAGGTTCGGGCCGACCGACACGTCGTACCACGACATGAACCAGAGGCCCGGAACGTTCAGCGCCTGGTCGTCGTGGTAGAGGCCGCCGCGATACCAGGCCGGATCGTTGGGCGCGCGCTGGATCATCTTCCCGCCGGTTTCGACCGGCATCGCGCTCTCGAAGATCCCGCGCGGGCCGTCGACGTTCTTGATGATGTCCTGCGTCGGCAGATGCCACAGCGCCTTCGACCAGTCGACCAGCGGCGCGTGCCCGGCGAGGTCGAACGCCTTCGACGCGCGGATCAGATCCTCACGCGAGGTGTTCGGCGGAAACATCGGGCGCACCTGGTTCTGTTCGCCGTACAGCCACGCGATGAACAGCATCTGCACGGCGCCGCCTCGGTACCAGTTGCCCTGCTCGTAGTACGGGCCGACGCGGCCCACGCCGGCGCCGAAGCCCTGCACGTTCATCGCGGCGTAGCCCGGATGCCCGAGCGCCGCGACGCCCATCTGATACTCCGCGGTCGACGAGCAGCCGGTCGTGCCGATCTTGCCGTTGGACCAGGGCTGTTTCGTCAGCCAGTCGACCGTGTTGAAGCCGTCGGTTTTCGATCCGAGGATGTCGTAGTGGCCTTCGGAGAAGAAATGGCCGCGCTCGTTCTGCACGACGTAGGCGTAGCCGCGCTTGACGGCGGTCAGCTGCGCGCTCATGTCGGCCGGGACGCCGTTCTCGATATCCCAGAAATTGAAGTTGTAAGGCGTGCGGACCCAGATCGTCGGGACCTTGCCGGTGGCGTTCTTCGGCCGGTAGATGTCGGTGGCGAGACGCACGCCGTCGGGCATCGCCATCATCACCTTGCGCTCGACGACGGCCATCGACTGCAGCTCGTTTTCGGTGTCGATGCGCCGCTGCTTGTCGGCGGCGCTCAGCGAGCTCTGCTGCGCGAGCATCGCCGCCCCGGACATCGTGATCACGATCGCGGCGACAAAATGGCGCCATGCGTTCTTCTTCATAGGCGCGATGATAACGCGTTGAAGGCGGGAGGGGCAGGCTGGGCTGGACAGGCAGGATGGGCGGTGACGGCGCGCGGGGAACGGGCGTCTCGCGCAGCGAGCCGTTTGAGTCAGGCCGTCAGGTTCACGAGAAACGTCGCGGAGCGAGGCGCCTCGCGGCGAGCGGAGCGAGACATTCTTCCCGCCTCGAAAAAACCCGCGAGCACCTGCCGGCACCCGCGGGTCCAATCTGAAATCTGACCTCTGAAATCTGAAATCAGTACCGGTAGTGATCCGGCTTGTACGGCCCGTCCACCGGCACGCCGATGTAGTCGGCCTGATCCTGCGAAAGCTTCGTCAGCTTCACGCCGAGATGGTCGAGGTGCAGCCGCGCCACCTGCTCGTCGAGGTGCTTGGGCAGCATGTAGACCTTCTTCTCGTACTTGCCGGTGTTGGCGTGCAGCT
>JAYVYV010000444.1:0-2837 GCA_043783985.1 Acidobacteriota bacterium
CGCCTGATCGTGCAGGGCCTCACCGGCCGCGAGGGCACGTTTCACGCCAAGCAGGCTGCCGCCTATGGCACGACCGTCGTCGGCGGCGTGACCCCGGGCAAGGGCGGGACGACGCACGAGGGGTGGCCGATTTTCGACACCGTGCAGGACGCGGTGAAGGAGACCGGCGCCAACGCGTCGGTGATCTTCGTCCCGCCGCCGTTCGCGGCCGACGCGGTGATGGAAGCGGCCGACGGCGGCCTCGCGCTCGTCGTCTGCATCACCGAGGGGATCCCCACCCTCGACATGATGCGCGCGATGACCTTCCTCAAGGAGAGGCCGGCCACGCGCCTGGTCGGACCCAACTGCCCGGGCCTCATCTCGCCGGGCAAGGCGAAGGCCGGCATCATTCCCGGCAACATCTGCAAGGAAGGGCGCATCGGGATCGTGTCGAAGAGCGGCACGCTGACCTACGAGGCCATCCACCAGCTGACCCGTCTCGGGATGGGGCAGAGCACCTGCATCGGCATCGGCGGCGATCCGCTGATCGGCACGTCGCACATCGACGCGCTGCAGCTGTTCGGCGAGGATCCCGACACCGACGCGGTGATCATGATCGGCGAGATCGGCGGCAACGCCGAAGAAGACGCCGCGGCGTGGATCAAGGTCCACTTCAAGAAGCCGGTCGTCGGTTTCATCGCCGGGCAGACGGCCCCCCCGGGGCGCCGGATGGGTCACGCGGGGGCGATCATCGCGGGCGGCAAAGGCACGGCGGCCGAGAAGATGGCCGCGCTGACCGCCGCCGGCGTGACGGTGGTCAACAGCCCAGCTGACATGGGCAAGGCCATCAAAGAGCTGTTGTAGCGTCGCGTCCGGTCGGCCCGCCCTCCCGCCTTTCGACGCGCCGTCTGTGCGCCTCAGTTCACGCGTGATATACTTTTGCGGATTCCTGCTTCGGCGGAGCTCCGCCGGAATTCCTCTATCTTCATACGTCGTAAGGACTTGAGAATGTCACCGACCGATTTCGCGGTTCAAGAACAGCCAGCGTCAGGGAAGGCGGAGCGGGTCGTCAACGATTTCAGCATCCAGATCGCGACGATCAACGGCTCCGGCTCCCAGACCGCCAACATGGTGCTGCTGCGCTCCATCCTGCTGATGGGCGTACCCGTGTCCGGCAAGAACATGTTCCCCTCGAACATCGCCGGCCTCCCGACCTGGTACACCATCCGCGCCAGCAAGCGTCACTACATCGCCCGCAAGAAGGAAGTCGACTTCCTCGTCGCCATGAACCCGGAAACGGCGAAGGAAGACGTCCTCACTCTCGAGCCAGGCGCCGCCGTGGTCTACGACGAAGCGTTGAAGCTCAACACGCTGCGCAGCGACCTCATCTTCTATCCGGTGCCGTTCGATACGCTGGTCAAGCCGGTGTGCCCGGACGCGAAGCTGCGGCGTCTCGTGCGGAACATGATCTACCCGGGCATCCTCGCGAAGCTGCTCGGCATCGATCCGGTCCTGATGGAGAAGGCGCTCGGCAAGCAGCTGGGCAAGAAGGCGAAGGCGGTCATCCTGAACGCCGCCGCGTTGAAGGCCGGCTGGGACTACGCGGAAGCGACGTTCACGAAACACGATCCGTTCGCGATCGAGGCGATGAACGAGACGGCCGGCAAGATCCTGATTGAAGGCAACGCCGCCGCGGCCGTCGGCTGCATGATGGCCGGTGTCACCGTCGTCGCCTGGTACCCGATTACGCCGTCCTCGTCGCTGTGCGAGTCGCTGATCGGCTACATGAAGAAGTACCGCGTCGACAAGGAAACCGGGAAGGCGACGTTCGCGATCGTGCAGGCCGAAGACGAGATCGCGTCGCTCGGCATGGTGATCGGCGCGAGCTGGGCGGGCGCGCGGTCGATGACCGCGACCGCCGGCCCCGGCATCTCGCTGATGGGCGAGTTCGCCGGCCTGGCGTACTACGCGGAGACGCCGGCGGTCATCTTCGACGTCCAGCGCGTGGGACCGTCGACCGGCCTGCCGACGCGGACGGCGCAGGGCGACCTGATTCAGGCCGCGTTCCTCTCGCACGGCGACACCAAGCACATCCTCTTGATCCCCGCGACGGTGGAAGAGTGCTACACGATGGCGCAGGAGGCGTTCGACATCGCCGAGCAGTTCCAGACCCCGGTCTTCGTGATGATGGACCTCGACCTCGGCATGAACAACTGGATGTCCGACGCGTTCACGTATCCGACCACGCCGGTCAACCGTGGCAAGCTGCTGACGGCGGCCAAGCTCGAGGAGCTCGGCGACTGGGGCCGGTACAAGGACGTCGACGGCGACGGGATCGCCTACCGCACGATCCCCGGCGACGGCCTTCCCGTCTATTTCACGCGCGGATCGGGGCACAACGCGAAAGGGCAGTACATCGAGCGGCCCGACGACTACGTGGAGAACATGGACCGGCTGTCGCGCAAGTTCGAGACCGCTCGATCGTTCGTCCCGAAACCGGTCGTGCAGAGCCATCCGGAGGCGAAGATCGGTTTCATCGGCTACGGCACGTCGCACTTCGCGATGGAAGAGAGTCGCGATCAGCTGCGCGAGGAGACGAAGGTCGAGACGTCGTACTTCCGGCTGCGCGCCTATCCGTTCAACGACGAGCTCGCGGCGTTCATCGACGCGCACGAGCGCGTCTACGTGATCGAACAGAACCGCGACGCGCAACTGCTGCAGCTCATGAAGCTGGAAGTCACGCCCGACCGGCAGAAGAAACTGCGCAGCGTGCTGCACTACAACGGCCTGCCGATCGACGCCCGCAGCATCACCGACGATGTGCTGGCGCAGGAAGGCTTCGAAGTGGCGAAAAAGAC
>JAYVYV010000445.1:0-7197 GCA_043783985.1 Acidobacteriota bacterium
CGGGCGCTTCTACTACAACCCCAGCACCGACATCAGCTCGCTGGAGAACCCGGTCGGCCAGGCGGCGAAGCGGTATCAATTCAACGACCTCAACGGCAATAAAATCCTGGACGGGCCGCAGGAGCTCGGCCGGCTGCTGACCACGATTGGCGGCGCGGGTTTCGTGAAAGTCGACCGCGACCTTCAGAGCGCCTACGGTCAGGAAGTCTCCACGCACTTCGAGCAGGAGGTTGTGCCGTATCTGTCGGCTCGCGCCTCGTACGTCTACAAAGCCACTCGCAACGGGTGGGCGGACGTCGATCTGACGCGCGTCAACGCCTATACGATTCCCTTTGCGTTCACCGACATCGGCGCCGACGGCGTCCGCGGGACGGCCGACGACCAACAGATCACATTGCTCGATCGGCCCGCCGGCGCGGCGTCTACCCGCACCTTCACGAACCCCGGCCGCGTTGCCGGCGTGCCGGCGCTCGACGGCGATTACCACACGGTCGAATTCGCGCTGAACCGCCGCTTCCACGGCAAGTGGCTGCTGCTCACATCGTTCGAGCACACGTGGGCGGACGACTTCCGCAGTACGACGACCAGCACCGGCGCGCTCGACATCGTGCGTCAGGGCGTGAGCGCGATTACAGGCGCCGGCAACGTGATTGGCCAGCCGAACCGGCGGCGGTTCGGACGTCAGGACTCCACCTACTGGAACTACAAGGTCATCAGCCGCTATGTGTTCCCGTACGACATCGGCGTGAGCGGCTCGTATAAGCTGCAGAGCGGCTACAACTGGGGCCGGAACACGAGCGTCACGTTGCCCGGCGCCGGCAGCGAATCGATCCTGATGGAGCCCATCAATGCCAACCGCACCGAGAACGTGCACATCGTAGACTTCAGAATCGAAAAAGGCATCAGGCTGGGCCGCGCCGGCAAGGTGACGGGCATGATGGATCTGTTCAACGCGCTCAACCAGAATCCGATCGTCGGTTTCCGGACCGTCACGGGCGCGCGCTTCAAGGAGGTCATCGCCGTGCTCGACCCGCGCGCGGCGCGGTTCGGGATCCGGTGGGATTTCTGATTTCGTGAGCCGGTAGCCAATCACTCTTCGTCGGGAGGCCGGTGCTCGAGGCGTTCGAGCGCCGGCCTTTTTGTTTTTGACGACCCCTCGACTAAGCTCGTCATCCCTCATGAGCGCGCGGCGCGTGTTCGTCGGCTTGTATGCGGCGTCTGGCGCCGCGGCGCTCGTGTACGAAGTCACCTGGACGCGGCTGCTCACGCTCCAACTGGGTCACACCGTCGCCGCGGCGAGCACGGTGCTCGCGGCCTTCATGGGCGGCCTCGCCATCGGCGCCTGGTTCGCCGGGCGCCGCTCCGGCTCGCCTGACGCCGGCGCGTCCGCTGCGGACGGGCAGCGGGCGGGGCTTCGCGCCTACGCCATCCTCGAGCTCATCGCCGCGGCCTGCGCACTGCTGCTGCCGGCGGCGCTGGCGGCCGCGGTCCCGGCGCTCGGGTGGGCGTACGCGGACGGCAGCGCGCCCGCCCGGTTCGCGATCGTGCGCGTCGGCATCAGCCTCGTGCTCCTCGGCATCCCCGCCGCCGCGATGGGCGCGACATTTCCGATCGCGGCCAACTGGTTCGCGACAACGGCCGCCGATACCGGCGTGCTGTACGCCGTGAACACGGCCGGCGCGGCGGCCGGCGCCATCGGCGCCGGTTTTTTTCTGATCCCGGCCATCGGCCTCCGCGCGACGACGTGGGTCGGCGTGCTGTTGAACGTCATCGCCGCATCGGGCGCGTGGTGGCTGGGATCACGATCAGAAAAAACCGCAGAGCACGCACAGAACGCAGAGATTCCTTTATCAAAGAGAAAGAAAAACGATCATCCGCGATCTCTGCGGTCTCCGCGGTTCCTTCCGACCGTGTCGCCGGCGCCAGCGCTGGCCTGCACCGCGGCGGCGCTCTCCGGCTTCGCGGCGCTCATCTACGAAGTCGCCTGGACGCGGCTGCTCGCCCTCGTCCTGGGACCCACGACGTATGCGTTCTCGACGATGGCCGCGGCGTTCATCAGCGGGCTCGCGATCGGATCGGCCCTCGGGAGCCGCCTCGCGCGGCGTGCGGAGCGGCCCGCCGTGTGGCTGGCGGCGATGCTCGTCACCTCTTCGATCGCGGCGAGCGGAGCCGCGTGGGTGGCGGCGACGCGCGTGCCGCTGGTGGTCGCGGCGCAGGTCGCCGATCCAGGCGCCACGTTCGTGCAGATCGTCATCACCCAGGCGCTGGGCACCGTGCTGCTCCTGCTGCCGATGACGCTCGCGCTCGGCGCGACGTTTCCGCTCGCCCTGGCCGTCGCCGGCGGCGCCGCGTCGACGGCCGGCCGCGACGCCGCGCGCGTCTACACCGCCAATACGATCGGCGCGATCGCCGGCGCCCTCGCCGCTGGATTCGCGATCGTCCCCGCGGTCGGGCTGCGCCTGACCTTCCAGACAGCCGCATGCATCGGCGCACTCGGCGGGGCGGCGTGCCTCGCGGCGGCGCTCCGCGATCGACGAACGCCAAACGACGAACGTCGAACGACGAACGCCGAACGTCGAACGTCGAACGTCTTCTGGCCGGCGAGCGTCGCCCTCGCATCGCTGGCGATCATCCTGCTTCTGCCCGCCTGGGATCGCGCGCTGCTGGCCAGCGGCGCGTACAAATACGCGCCGTATCTTGCGCCCGACACGTTCGAGACGGTTCTGCGCGCCGGCGTGTTCGAGTACTACAAGGAGGGCGCGGCCTCGACCGTCACCGTGCGACGGCTGACGGGGACGACGTCGCTGGCCATCGACGGCAAGGCGGACGCGTCGAACGGGGGCGACATGTTGACCCAGCGCATGCTCGGCCTGCTGCCGGTGCTCATCCACGGCAAAGCGCGCGACATCTGCATCATCGGCCTCGGCAGCGGCGTCACGCTCGGCTCCGCCCTCGCCTCCGGCGCCGTCCAGCACGCCGACGTCGTCGAGATCTCGCCGGAGGTGGTCGAGGCGTCCCACTTTTTTGACCGCGAGAACGGCGGCGCGCTGGCGAAGCCCGGCGTCCGGCTGATCGTCGGCGACGGGCGATCGCACCTGCTGCTGACGCCCAGGAGCTACGACCTGATCGTATCGGAGCCGTCGAATCCGTGGATGGCCGGCGTCGCAACGCTCTTCACGCGGGAGTTCTTCGAGGCGGCGCGCGCGCGTCTGAAGCCGGACGGGCTGCTCTGCCAGTGGGCGCACACCTACGACATCAGCCTGCAGGACCTGCGGTCGATCGTCCGGACGTTCGGATCGGTGTTTCCCCAGGGCACGCTGTGGATGGTCGGCGGCGGCGACCTGCTGCTCGTCGGCGCCAGGGACGGCGAGATCCTCCCGCGGCTGGCGGCCGTTGAACCCGGCAGCCGGAACGGGACGGCCGCCGCGGCGCTGGCCGACGTCGGAGTCGCAGGAGGCACCACGGCCTTCGCCCTGCTCTCGCAGTTTGCCGCGGGACCGCGCGAGATGGAGCGCTTCGGCGCCGGGGCGCTCGTGCAAACCGACGACCGGACCGCGCTCGAATACTCGGCGCCGCGCGGCATCTACGGCCGAAGCCGGGAGGACAACCGCGCGGCAATCCGCGGGCTCGCGGCCGTACGGCCCCCCGCGGTCCGCGACGTCTTCGATCGCGCCACGGATGCCGACTGGACGTCGCGCGGTCTGATGGACCTGAAGTCGCAGGCGTTCGCCGACGCCTACGCCGCGTTCCGGCGCGCCGTGACCCTGAACAGCCGGAGCGTGACCGCGCTGTCAGGCTTGTCCGACGCGGCCGGCAGCGCGGGCACACTGGAGGAGGAACGCGACTGGCTGCGCGGGCTTGCGGCGAGCGACCCGGGCAACGCGATCGTCCGCATCGAGTTGTCGCGCGTGCTCGCCGTCAGCGGCGACGTCGCGGGGGCGATGCAGCACGCGTCGGACGCGCTGCGGCTCGCGCCGGACGAACCGCGCGCCGCCGAGCAACTGGCGTCGGTCCTAGCCGACGCCGGCGACGGCGAACGGCTCGCGCCGCTCGCCGACGCGATGGTCGCCCGGTTTCCGGACCGTCCGGACGCGCGCTACTACCGGGCGACCGCGCTCTTCCTGCGCGGAAAACCGCAGGACGCCGTCGTCGCGGCGCGGGAAGTCGTGGACGCGCGGCCGGACCACACCCGCGCGCAAAGCCTGCTGGGCGCGGCTTGCGCCGCGGTTGGCCAGCGCGACTGCGCGCTCGAGGCGTTCGTGGCGGCGATTCGCGGAAATCCGCACGACGTATCTGGCTACGTCAACGCGGGGCTCCTCAGCCTGCAGTCGGGAAATCCCTCGAACGCGGTGGATTACTTCGCCAGCGCGCTGACAATCGACCCCTCGTCGAAGCCTGCGCGCGACGGCCTGGCGCAGGCGCGTTCTCCAAGATTCTGAAGAAGCGATGCAAATAAGTCTTCCACCGGATCCTGTTCGACCTACCATTTTGCGCCGATATGTGTAGTGAGGCCGCACGGGCAACGCGCTCTCGCACGCTAGAGCTAGCGGCATGCGAATTGCTCCGGCTTCGAACGGAGGACGTGATGAGTCTCGTTCGGCTTCTCGGCTTCACCACTCTCGGGTGCGGATGCGTGGTCGGCCGGTACCGCGAGGTGGCCACCAGCCGGGAGATCACCTACGTGGAAGAAAAAGGCAGTGCCTGCGGCAGCCACGGTCATCGCCGGAATCACACCATCGCCGCAGAGCGCCTCGCCGTCGCGATGCCGATTGGTGTCGCGAGCCTGTTCAGCACAGCTTCCTGACGCGGGCACCAGGTGTCGGAGTTTAGTGTCGGAGTTTAGTGTCGGAGTTTAGTGTCGGAGTTTTTACTCCGATACCGCGAGTGTGACCGCAAGGCCACACTCCCTGTCTCGTTCCTGCCTCGTTTCGCTTCCCTCTACCGTACTCGCCGTTCCGCGCCGACATTACGGCGTGTCAGTCATTCTCAAGCCCCACCGGATTCTCGAGACCGGCAAGGCCAGGAGCCGCTTCTACCTCGCGGACTGCCTGGACGTCTTCGCGCAGCTCGAGCCGCACAGCGTCGACGTGATCGTCACCTCGCCACCCTACAACATCGGGATTCAGTACAGCCGGTACCAGGACGCGCTGTCCCCCGCCCAATATCTGGAGTGGACGGATACCTGGGTGGCGGCCGCGACACGGGTGCTCCGGCCCGACGGCTCGCTGTTCCTGAACGTCGGCGCCAAACCGAGCGACCCGTGGACGGCGCTCGACGTCGTCCAGGCGACACGGTCGCACCTCAAGCTGCAGAACATCATCCACTGGGTCAAGTCGATCGCCATCGACCGATCGTCGGCCGGCGCGGCCGCGGGGCTCACGCGCGACCTGGCAGTCGGCCATTACAAACCGATCAACAGCGACCGCTTCCTGAACGATTGCCACGAGTTCATCTTCCACCTGACGCCGCACGGCTCCACGAGCCTGGACCGCCTCGCGCTGGGAGTTCCTTATCAGGACCCGTCGAACATCGCCCGCTGGCGCGGGGCGTCGGGCGGCGTACGTTGCCGCGGCAACACGTGGTTCATCCCGTACGAAACGATTCAGCGCCGCGACCGGGATCGCCCGCACCCGGCCACGTTCCCGACGCGCCTGCCGGAGCAGTGCTTGCGCCTCCACGGGCTGGACCGCATTCAGATCGCGATGGATCCCTTCACCGGCCTGGGCGGCACAGCGGTCGCCTGCGCGCGGCTCGGCATCGACTTCATCGGCTCGGATCTGGACGCGACCTACCTGGACGCCGCGATCGAACGCGTGCGGGACGCCGGAAAACCCAAAATGGCCAAAGCCGCGTTGCGAGCGGAGAAGCGCGTGCTCGGCGGGTCGGGGCGGGCGGGCGGGGCTGGCAGGTAAGACCGCCGATCCGCTCCGAGCTACCGGCCCTCCCAGACCTCCCTGCCCTCTGTTTATTTCTTCGTGGACGAGACCGGCTTGGGCGGCGGCTTGAGCACGTATTCCTTGCGGAACCACGGCTGCGCGTTTTTGCGCGCGATCTTCACGTCGACCTGGCGCCGCCGCTTGGAGGCGTCGGGGTTCTTCGAGTAGTACCCCAGCACGTAGTAGTCGCTCGTCTCGGCGTCGATCCGCTTCAGCGCCTTGCTGAAGTCGTTCTGGTTGACGACAGCGATGCCGCCGGTCTCTTCCGCGATGACCCGCAGGCTGTCCTGCGACTTGCGTACGTACTCGGACCACTGCTGTGGATCCACCTGCTCGTCGATGTCGCCCATGCCGACCAGCCCGCGCGGATCGATCGTGTACATCGTCACGTTCGAGCGGTTGGCCTGGCGCGTCAGCTCGCCGAGTTCACGCGCCAGATCCGCGTCGGCGAACGTCTCGCTCTGCTTCTGCTGCTGCGTAAACGGATCCGACCCAGCATTGGCGCCGCCGTCTGCGTTCGAGGCGTTCTGCTGGTTCTGATTCCGCGAGAACTCGTTCTGCGCGAACGGCGAGTTCGCATCCATCAGGCCGAGGCGGGCGTCCTGGAACGGGTTGAAGTCGTAGCCGTCGCTCACGTAGATCAGCGCCTTGCGCCGGTTGTGCACCGAGTCCAGGTTGTTCAGCAGATCGTTGACCGTGGAGAACGCGACGTGCGCGCGGTAGCGCACTTCGCTCGGGCCTTCCGCGCCCGACGGTCCGTTGATGATGTCGGTCGGCTTCAGCTCGCTGCCCGCCATCTTCTTGATCGCTTCGTCGAGCCGCGTCTTGTCGTAGGTCATGTCCACGGCGATCGACGAGGGGCCGCTCGACACGATGCCGAACATGTCGCCGTCGTGGACCAGCTCCTTCGAGATCCGCTTGAACAGATCGCGCACGCGGCCGGTGTTGTGGAACTGCAGGTGCAGGTCGTCGACGAAAAACAGGAAGATGCGCCCCGACACGTCGGTGCGGGGGCGGCTCGGCGGCAGCACGATCCCCTCGGGCGGCGGCGGAGGCGGCGGCGCCAGCACGTTCGTCACGCGCCCACCGGTCACCACCGTCATCGACGAGACGTCCTGCTTCACGCCGTCTTCGAAAATCTCGAACTCTTCTTTCTTCAGGTTCGGGACGAAACGGCCTTGGGAGTCTTTGACGATGACGTCCATGGTGACGGCGTCGATCTGGACCCTGAACGTCGGTGACTGCGCGGGCGGCGGCGGAG
>JAYVYV010000446.1:0-2816 GCA_043783985.1 Acidobacteriota bacterium
GCAGGGCGTGTTCGAGATGAAGTACTTCTTCCACAGCGGCATCAGCAGCTCGTACGGCGAGAGTGTCTCGTCGGTCACGATCAAGCAGCGCATCCGGAAAATTATCGAGAACGAGGATCCGCGCAAACCGCTCAGCGACTCGAAAATCGTCAGCATCCTCCAGCGCGAGGGGCTCGTGCTCGCGCGCCGCACGATCGCCAAGTACCGCGAGGAGCTGAAGATCCCCACGTCCAACCAGCGGAAGGTGCTGTATTAAACCCATGCGACTCGAACTCCGCGGCCATCATGTGGACGTCACGCCAGGACTCCGGCGATTTGTCGAGGAGAAGCTCGCCAAGCTCGAACGCCTGCTGAACGACCGCGCCGTGTCGGCGCACGCGATTCTGACCGTCGAGAAACGCCGTCATGTGGCGGACATCACGCTGCACGCGCGCGGCGAGCGGTTCCTGCACGGCCTCGGCGACTCCGGCAACTGGGAGACGTCGCTGACACAGGCCATCGCGAAGATCTCGCGTCAGGCGCAAAAACTGAAGACCCGCCAGAAAGAGACGCGGCACAGTCTGAAAGCGCCGGCCGTCGAGGCGCTCGAGCCGATCGCCAAGAACGGCAGGGTGCGCAAGCGCACCCCCGCGGCGCCCGAGCGCCGCTCGCGCACGCGCATGCTGCGGACGCTCCGCACCACGCGGGAGACCGTCAAGCCGATGTCGGTCGAGGCTGCCGCCCGGGAGATCGAGGCGGGCGGCGACGGCGTCGTCGTGTTCCGGAACGCCGATTCGCAGGCGATCAGCGTGTTGTACCGGCGGCGCAACGGCGAACTGGCGCTGGTCGAGACCGAAGCTTGATAATCTAGGGGCTGATGTCCCTGCCTCCTGGCATCACCGTCGCCGGTCTCCTGGGCGGCCGGCCCGAGGCGTTCGGCCTCCCGCTCGATCTGCTGGCGGGCGCCAACGGCCTTGATCGCGTCATCACCAGCCCTCACATCCAGAAAACCGGGCTCGCGCTCGCCGGCTTTCACGAATATCTCAAACCGGGACGCGTCCTGATCTTCGGCGAGAGCCAGATTCGCTACCTGGAAAGCCTGGAATCAGCCGGCCGTATCACTTCGCTCCGCCTGGCGCTGACCCTCGATTTCCCGTGCGTCCTCATCACCGGCGGGTTCACCCCGCCCGCCGAGCTCCTCGTCGAAGCGGAGCGCGCCAGAGTGCCGCTGCTCAAGACCGCCGTCGCCACGCCGACCGCGATCGCGAAGCTGTCGTCGATACTCGAGGATTCGCTGGCCGAGCGCACGCTGATCCACGCTGTGCTGATGGACGTCCTGGGGCTCGGCGTGCTGATCGCCGGCGAGAGCGGCATCGGCAAGAGCGAGTGCGCGCTCGACCTCATCGTCCGCGGCCACCGGCTCGTCGCCGACGACACCGTCGAGGTCCACCGGCGTCAGGAGACCATCCTCATCGGCGCGTGCCCGGAGCTGACGCGCCATCACATGGAGCTGCGCGGTCTCGGCGTCATCAACATCAAGGAGCTGTTCGGCGTCGCCTCGACGCGCTTGTCCAAGCGCGTCGAGCTCGTCGTCCAGCTCGAGCGCTGGGTGCCGACGCGCGAGTACGAGCGCCTCGGCCTCGACGACGCCTTCTACGAGATTCTCGGTCTGCGGGTGCCGCTGCTCAAGATGCCGGTGGCGCCGGGTCGCAACATCGCCATCCTCGTCGAGGTCGCGGCACGCAACCAGCTGCTGCGGCAGCGTGGCCATCACGCGGCGCGCGAGTTCGCCGACCGCCTCGACGCGTCGCTGCGCGAGCAGTCGCATCCGGCGCCGGATGAGGAAGACGAAGAGATCGAATCCGGGGGCGGACGATGAAGCGCGCGGAGCCGGGAGCGAAGGGCCCGGCGAAGCGGCTGAAGCTCAAGACCAAAGGGGGCGCGCCGTTCATCGTGCTGACCGGCCTGTCGGGGTCCGGCAAGTCGCAGGCGATTCGCGCGCTGGAGGATCTTGGTTTCTTTTGCGTGGACAACCTGCCCACCACGCTGATCCCGACGCTCGCGAAGCTGTCGTTGCGCGCGGGCGGCGACATCGAGAAGGTCGCCATCGTCGTGGATGTCCGCGAAGGCGGATTCCTGTCGTCGTTTCCGAAAGTCTTCCGTCAGCTTCGGAAGATGCCGCGGTTGAACCCGATCCTGATCTTCCTGGAAGCGAGCCATGCGGCGCTGGTGCGACGGTTCAGCGAGACGCGGCGCCCGCATCCGCTCGCGCCGGATCGCTCGGTGACCGAGGGGATTCGCGACGAGCGGCAGCGGCTGAACCTGATCCGCGAGCTCGCCGACGAGATTGTCGACACATCGGACATGACGGTCCACGAGCTGCGCCACTTCTTCCTGGGGCTCTCGCGCGATCGCTCGCGGTCACGACTGGTGATCACGTTGCTCAGCTTCGGCTTCAAGCACGGGGTGCCGGTCGACGCGGATCTCGTCTTCGACGTCCGCTGCCTGCCCAACCCGCATTTCGTGCCGACGCTGCGCCGCCGTACCGGACGCGACAAGGCGGTGGCTGATTTCCTGGAACGCGACCCCTCGACGCGCGCGTTCATGGACCGGCTCGAGGACTACCTGCGCTTCGTGGTTCCGTTCTACATCGCCGAAGGCAAGAGCTACCTGACCATTGCCGTCGGCTGCACGGGCGGCCGGCACCGATCGGTGATGATCGCCGAGCGGCTGCGGACCGGGCTCGGCGACATGGGCGCGGCCCGCGTCCGCGTCCGCCATCGCGACCTGGTGAAGGCATGATCGAAGGGCAGGCGGGTCTGGCGGGGCGGCGATGA
>JAYVYV010000447.1:0-2808 GCA_043783985.1 Acidobacteriota bacterium
CGTGCCGTACATCGCTTCGTTGCCTTCGTGGCAGGCGTACTCGTAGATCTGATCCTTGGTGCTTTTCATGAAGAGCGTCGCGGTCCAGGGCTTCGTGTACGTGCCGGGATCATCGACGGTCACTTCGTACTTCAGCGTGTCCGGATCGATGCGGGAGAACCGCTCGACGAGGTGCAACCGATCGCTGCTGACACGGCCGGCGGACGCGTCGCGCCGGAAGTTGGTCGAGTCGACGACGAACGTGTCGCCTTCCCAACGGCCCACCGGGTCGCCGAGCCAGAGGCGGACGTTGCCAGGCAGATGCGGCTGATTGCCGACGTTCACCATCCGGCTGTCGTGCCTCATCTCCATGTTGACCGCCACATGGGTCGGTGACTGAACGATCTGGTAGTAGTTGTTGTAGCCGGCCCCAATCATCGGCACGTTGCCGGTGATGCACCGTTCGCCGAGCGCGATGTCCTCCGGCCCGTCGAACGGGTGGACCTTTCGGCGGTCCGCGATCTCGGCCTGCCGTTGCTTGGCCTCGGCGGTCATCGGCGGCAGCTTGCCATCCGGCGGATCCGTGATGAGGGACGTCCGCTTCTCGAACCAGCGTCCCACGACCCAGAACGAGTTGTAATCCCCGGTCGCGGTGTCTCTGGACGTGAATCCTTTCTGGGCCCCGAGGACGTTGTGGAGGGCGGCGATGTAGACGGCATCGCCGAACGCCGCGTCGCCGTTGCCATCGAACAACTCGGCGGCTTTCTGCTTCAGCCGCGCCATTTCGTCGTCGGTGAGAAAGGCCCGGCCCGCGAGTTCATCCGGCCGTTCGAGGGGGGTGGCCGCATTGTGCTCCCAGACGCCGGAAATGTCCGGATGTCCGTCGGCGGCGAGCGGCGCCGTCCACGCTTTTTTCTTGGACGGAGAGGCGGTTTGCGCGACGAGCGACGCTCCTGCGAGCGACACCACCGTCATCAGAACACCGACTGTCCATGGCGTTGCGATACGTCGTTGATGCACAGCACCCTCCTGCTCTCGGCATGACCGTCGGGCGGACGGGCCCACACTGCGGACGGCCCAAAAGTACCGCCGATGATAGCGCGTCCCGGAGACGATGCACGAGATAATTTGCGGGGCGCCGAGAGGGCCGCCTTGGGCGCTTTCTGCTATTTCCACGACCATTTCCCGGTCTTCCCGTCCCATACGGCCCAGCACTCCTGGGCGACGCCGTTGTCCAGGAACCGGAGGGGCAGGTCGGACTGCGAGCCGCGGGGCCGTATCGGTGTGCCGTCAGCCGACCAGGTGGACTTCACGCCGCCTTTCGTCGGGGTTTTTCCGTCGGCTTCGAATTCGATCGAGCTGGAGTCGATCGTCACCCGCCACGCGGCATCGGGCTTCTCACCGTATTGCGACGTAAACGCGACCTCGTCGGCCTTGCGGTCGAGGTTAGTGACCCCGGGGCTCGAGCCCACCTGTTGCAGGAAACTGTCCCTGAGCGTCCGTTCCGGACTGGCGGCGCCACACGCCATCGCACCCAGGCCACTCAAGCAAACGACGAGCACGTACTTGCGCATGGACCAGACCTCGCGCCGCATGGGGAGCTCGCGTGCGGCGGCCGCAGATTATGCGCGCACGCGCCGCATTCCTCCGAGCGCCGCGCGCGCCGCGCCGAGGAGGGCGGCCGTCGAAAAGTTTCGGACCGGGACAAGCACGGCGATCGTCGCGCGTCGGATCGGCCGCTGACCTTTGCCTGGCGACCGATCAGTGCTTCTGGCGGTCGACGCCGCGCTTGGCGTCCTGCGCTCGAGCGCCGGCCAGGATCCCGGGCATGGAGTAGTTGCCTTCGTGGCAGGCGTACTCGTAAATCTGCTCGTTGGTGCGCTTCAGACGAACCAGAAAGGACCACGGCTGCGTCCACGTCTTGGGATCGTCGACCGTGATCACCCAGTTGATGACGTTGGGGCTCGCGCGCTTGAACCGTTCCGTTACGCGCACGTCGGGCGTCGATCCCATGAAGCCGTCCCGGTAGTTCGACGTTTCGACGACCAGCGTGTCGCCATCCCAGTGCCCGCGCGAGTCGCCCAGCCACTGCCGGACGGTTCCCGGCAGCTCGGGCCGAGGGTCGAGCGGCACAATCCGCGCGTCGTGCGCCATTTCCTGAAGCACTACGACGGCCGTGCGCGACTGCACGATCTGGAGATAGCTGTTGTATCCGGCGCCCGTCCTGGGCGCGCCGAAGGAGACGCAGCGCTCACCGAGCGGGAGGTCTTCGGGACCCGCCGGGATGGACCGCTGCGGGCCGTCTTCCGCCTCATTGGAGGGGCGGGCGGCGGCCCGCCGCGCGGCGGCTGCGGGCGTCAGCGGCGGGAACTGACCGTTGGGCGGATCGATGATGAGGGACGTGCGGTTGTCCCAATCGCGGCCGGCCATCCAGAATTGATTGTAGTTGCCGGTCGTCTTGTCGTAGGAGATCTGCTCGAACTTGCCCTTCTCTTTGGCGTTGAGGGCGAGCTGCACCTGGTTCTGGAAGATGGCGTCGCCGCCATCGTCGGCATTCTGCGCAATCAGGGCCTGCAGCTCTTGAAGCTCGGCGTCGGTCAAACGCGCCTTGTCCTTCCACTGCGTCGGCCGGGTCATCGGCGTCACGCTGTTGTTGGACCAGACGCCCTGCAGATCCGGATGGCCGTCCGCCGTCCTGGGCACCGTGTAGGACGGGTCGACGCCGTACAGGGCGCCGGGCGCGATCTTCGCCGTTTGGCCGGCGAGGGATGCAGCAGCGAGCCCGACCGAAACGATAACTGCGCCGAACGTTCTCATGGATACCTCCAG
>JAYVYV010000448.1:0-20551 GCA_043783985.1 Acidobacteriota bacterium
TGGAGCGCAGCCCGCGGGCGAACGTCAGCCCCTTCTTTTCGTTGATCGGAATCTGCGTGATGCCGCGCAACTGGTACTCGACCGGATCTTCAATCGTGATGATCTTGTCTTCGATCGATTTGATCTCCGACAGCGCGGCGTACAGCGTCGTCGTCTTGCCGCTGCCGGTCGGACCGGTGACGAGCACCATGCCGTAGGGCTCGGCGATGTACTTGCGGAAGCGCTTCAATTCCGCCTCGGGGAACCCGAGGATGTCGAGCCGCAGCTCGGTGAACTGCTCGCTGATCGATTCCTTGTCGAGAATACGGATGACCGCGTCCTCGCCGTGGACGCTCGGCATGATCGAGACGCGGAAATCGATGGTCTTGCCCGGCATGCGCAGCTTGAAGCGGCCGTCCTGCGGCACGCGCTTCTCGGCGATGTCGAGCTCCGCCATGACCTTGATGCGCGAGATGATCGAGCTGTGGAACTGCTTCGCGATCGGCCGCATCGCCGACTGCAGCACGCCGTCGATGCGGTACTTCACGTACACCGCGTCGTCGGCCG
The DNA here is from genome assembly GCA_043783985.1 of Acidobacteriota bacterium. Classification (GTDB taxonomy): domain Bacteria; phylum Acidobacteriota; class Vicinamibacteria; order Vicinamibacterales; family CAVVIG01; genus CAVQFC01. The sequence goes on from JAYVYV010000448.1 coordinate 547, forward strand.
TCTCGATGTGGATGTCGCTGGCGCGCCGCTGGATGGCGGTGAAGATCGTCGAGTCGACGAGGCGGATGACCGGGCTGAGGTCGCTCGTCAGCCGCTCGACCGTGAGGCTGTCTTCCCCGTTGTCCTCTTCCTTCAGCAGCTGGAGCTGAAAGCTTTCCGTCGCGTCTTCCAGCACGCGTTGCGAGCTCTCGCTCTTCTTCAGAATCGAATCGATCGCCGCGCGCGGCCCGACCACGACCTTGATCGGCGTGCCCAGCAGGACGCCGAGCTCGTCGATCATCGGCAGATCGGTCGGATCCGAGACGACGATTTCCAGCGCCCTGCCGACGCGCCGGTACGGCACGAAGCCGTAGCGCAGCATGAGGTCGGCCGGGATCGATCGGAACAGGTCCTGATCGATCTTGAACGTGTCCATGTCGATGAACTCGAGGCGGTAGCGTTCGGCGAGCCGCTGCGCGCGCTCCATCTCCTCGCGCTGGTCGACATCGCTGATCGGGCCGAGATCGACCGGGACGGGAGGCAGATCGGTGTTGGGTGTCGTGGCCATGTATCTATCCCGCCAGCACAGAACTGAGCTGGAACAACGGCATGTAGAGCGCCAGCAGCAGCCCCGCGATGACAATGCCCATGACGACGAGCAGCACCGGCTCGACCAGCGTCACGAAGCGGTCCATCGTCGTCGAGATTTCCTCGTCGTAGAAATCGGCGACGGTATTGAGCATGTCCTGCAGCGCGCCGGTCGATTCGCCCACTTCCGCCATCTTCACCGCGACCTCGGGGAAGACCTTCCGCGCCTCCAGCGCCGCGGCGAACGACTCCCCTTCGCGCACGCGTGCGCTGACGACGTCCAGCTGCCGGGCCATGTACTGGTTGCCGACCGACTTGGCCGCGATGTCGAGCGCGTTGACGAGCGGGAGACCGCCGCCAAGCAGCGTGGCCAGCGTCCGCGCCATCTGCGACGTCGCGAACTTCTTCGCCACGCTCCCGAGCATCGGCAGGCCGAGGATCAGGTGGTCGAAGCGCGCCTGCTGCCCCGGCTGGCGCACCCACGCGACGATCGCGACGATGCCCGCGACCAGCACGCCGATCACCAGGAGGAACTGCGAGCGCAGGAACTCGGAGAACGCGACGATCATGCGGGTCGCGATCGGCAGCTCCGCGCCGAACGTGCCGTAGAAATCAGCAAAGGCCGGCACCACCTTCAACACGATGATCGTCACCAGGACCAGGGCCAGCGAAATCAGGATGGCCGGGTAGACGAGCGCGGAGACCGTCTTGCGCTTCACCGTGGCGATGATCTTGGTGTACTCGACGTAGCGCCGCAGCATGGCGTCCAGGTTGCCGCTGCGCTCGCCGGCGAGCAGCGACGCCGTGTAGACGCGCGGAAACAGTCCCTGGTGCGCGTCGAACGCATCCGACAACGCCGTGCCCGACCGCACCTTCTCGTGCACGTCGTCCAGCACCCGGCGGAATGCCGGCGCGGTGACGCGCCGTTTCAGCAGGTCGAGCGACTGCACGAGCGGCATGCCGGCCTTCAAGAGCGTCGCGAGCTCCTGGTTGAAGACCAGGAATTCGCGCGTGTTGATCCCTTTGCGCTGCGGCAGCTGCAGCGACACGCCCCCGATGGCGTGCTTGGGCTGAAGAGAGAGGACGAACAGCCCCTTCTCTTCGAGCTCGTGCCGCAGACGGACCTCGCTCTCGGCGGCGTAGACGCCTTCGACGATTTCCCCGTTGGGCGATGCGAGCCGGCAGCGGAATTCCACAGTGCGTTCAATGCCTCCGTCGCGTGTGATCTGACCGTGATTCTATCAACTTCGGCACGATCCCTTTGAATGCTTAGACCGTGCAGCGCCGCGAAAGGCTGGGTGGGATTGCGCGGTTTTGCTATCGGTTTGCGATGGCGAGGATGCGCGACACGTAATTCCGGGTCTCCGGATAGGGCGGAATGCCGTTAAACCGCTGCACCGCCGCTTCGCCGGCGTTGTATGCGGCCAGCGCCAGCCCCACCGGCAGCCGTTGCAGCAGCGACTTGAGATGCTTGATCCCCGCCTCGATGTTGGACGCCGGATCGTACGGGTCGGCCACGGCGTACTGCCGCGCCGTGGCCGGCATGAGCTGCATCAGCCCCATCGCCCCTTTCGGCGACCGGGCGCGGGGTTTGAACGCCGACTCCACCTGAATCACCGCGCGCACCAGCCTCGCCGGGACGTGCTGCTCCGCGGATACGCGATCGATGATCTCGCTGTAGGGACCGGCCGGCGCGGGCGGCTCCACCGCGGCCGCCGGCGCTTTCACCTCGGGCTCCGGGTACGGCACTTCGTCGGGCGCGAACCGCTCGATGATCGACGACTCGCACACGATTTCCCCGCCGTTGCGCAGCACGAGCACCTGCGAGTCGCCCTCGACGTGATGGCTCTTGACGGAGAGCGTCCGGCCGGTGTTGAAGAAGACGAGTTCCGCCCGCGCCGGACGCGCGGAACAGAACAAGGACACAAACGCAACGAAGGACACAGACCACGGACCCGTCACGCGACGGGCGGTTCCTTTGTGTCCTCGGTTTCCTCGGTGTCCTGTGTCTCGCATGATCTACCGTGGATCCACGTAGGCGTGGAATACCCGGATGCCCAATTCTCTCGGGTCCTTGCTGCCGGCGAGGATGACCGCGGGCACGTACGTTTTGTCGACCGAAATCACGAGCTCGGTGACGTCGCCCGTGCCAAGCTGCGCGGCCTTGAGCGCAATCTTCCGCAGCTCGGGCTGCCTGGGCTGAAGCGTGAACGCGTCCAGGACCGCCCCGCCCAGCGCGACCGTGACCTGCTGCGGTTCGTTGAACACGCTACCCGGGTTGTCGACGTCGAGATAGAACATCGAGTCTTTCTTCGGGTTCTTGAACGACAGCGTCGCTTCTTTCTTCGTCCACTGCCATTCGACGGTGGCGTTGTGCTCGGCAATCTCGCCCGGATGCCAGCCTTCCTTGAACACCATGAAGACGTTCTCGGTTTGCGGCTGCAGCTGAATCCTGCCCACCCGGTACGCGTGTTGTCCGGCGTCGTCGCCCGCCAATGTCACGCGCTTCTGCGTTGCGGTCGAATGCAGACCGAGCTGAATGGATGCCTCGCCGACATACGGGTAAATCGGGATGAACACCGTCTTCGTGTACTCCACCGTCTGACCCGGCTTCCATTGAGAGGTCGGGATCGGCGGGTTGTGATCGAAGGCGAAAATCAGCTCCTCGTCGGCGTCGACGACGTGGACCATCGCGCGCAAATCCTCGGTGAACCTCGCGTCGTTGGCGACGATGAATTTATAAGTGATGTCGATTGGGCTGCCGAGCGGCGCCTTGGCGTGGCTCAGCGTGATGCTTGGCGTCGCCATCGGTGGCGCCGGCGCTTCCTTCCGGCGGCAGGCGTTCAGGCTGCCACACGCGACTACAAGCGCGGCGAGGCCGAGCGCGACAGAGGGACGCGGGGTACACTGAATCATAATGGCCGGGCTGCTGCAGCCGAGGTCGAAGCGCTGATAAAAAGAATGTGCCAGGATTGTAGCGTAGTTGCCGCATCCCCCGCAATCTGTTAGAGTTCCGGCCTTGCACCCGCTATGTCCCTAGACGCACTCGGACTCGTCGAAACACGCGGTCTGATAGGCTCGGTCGAGGCCGCGGACGCCATGGTCAAGGCCGCCAACGTCGTCCTGATCGGCAAGGAATACATCGGCGCCGGCTACGTCACCGTGATGTGCCGCGGCGATGTCGGCGCGGTGAAGGCCGCCACCGACGCCGGGGCGGCCGCCGCCCGTCGCGTCGGCGAGCTGATCTCGGTCCATGTCATCCCGCGCCCGCACGCCGAAGTCGAGCGGATCCTCCCCAAGGGGACGTAGGGTGAGTCACACCAAGGCCACCACGAACACAAAGGTAAGGTGATTTTCCTCGGTGTCCGTCGTGTCCTTTGTGTCTGAGCAGCGATGGCAGAATCCGTAGCGTCTCCCCAAACGGACCGCGATCTGGCGTCCATGGCCGAAGCCCGCGCGCTCGCGCGCCGGGCCAAAGAGGCCGGGCTCCAGCTCGCCGAGTTCAGCCAGGAAAAAATCGACGCCATCGTCGATGCCATGGCCGCCGCCGCCACGCCGTGCGCCGAGCTGTTCGCGCGCCTCGCGGTCGAGGAAACGGGGTTCGGCGTCGTCGACGACAAGATTCAGAAGAACCTGTTTGCCTCGCAGAAGGTCTACGACTTCATCCGGCCGATGAAGACGGTCGGCGTCATCGCGCGGTACGACGATCGCCGCGTCATCGAAATCGCCTCGCCGTTCGGGGTCGTCGCTGCCGTGGTGCCGTCGACCAACCCCACTTCGACGGCCATCTACAAGATTCTGATTTCGCTGAAGGCGCGCTGCACGATCGTGATCAGCCCGCATCCGTCAGCCGTCAGGTGCATCACCCGTGTGGCCCAGGTGATGGATGAGGCGGCGCGCCGCGCCGGCGCTCCAGCCGGCTCCATCAACTGGATGACGACCGTGACGCTCGAGGGAACGCAGGAGCTGATGAAGCAGCGGGACGTCGCGGTCATCCTCGCGACCGGAGGAATGGGGCTCGTCCGCGCGGCGTACAGCGCCGGGAAACCGGCCTACGGCGTAGGGCCCGGCAACGCGCCGGCGTTCATCGAGCGTTCGGCCAACGTCAAGAAGGCGGTCCACGACATCGTCACCGGCAAGACGTTCGACAACGGCGTGTTGTGCTCAACCGAAAACTCGGCGGTCGTCGACGAGCCGATAGCCGACGAGGTGAAGCGCGAATTCCAGGCGCAGGGCGCGTACTTCATGAATACGGCCGAGGTGGACGCAGTGGGGCGCGTCCTGGTTACCCCCCAGCGGCTGCCCAACCCCGCGCTGGTCGGCAAAACCGCCCTCTACATCGCGGAGAAGTGCGGCATCAGCGTGCCGGCGGAAACGCGGATTCTTGTCGCGCCGCTCGCCGGTGTCGGGCGCGACTATCCCCTGTCGATCGAAAAGCTCTGCCCCGTGCTCTCCTATTACATCGTCAAGGACTGGCGGGAGGGGTGTGAACGGTGCAAGCAGATCCTGCGGTACGGCGGGATGGGCCACACGATGTCCATTCACTCGCAGAACGACCAGGTCATCCTCGAGTTCGGCCTGCACAAGCCGGCCTTCCGCATCGTCGTCAACACGCCCACCACGCATGGGTCGGTCGGGCTTTCGACGGGGCTGGATCCGGCGATGACGCTGGGATGCGGGGGCTATGGCGGGAACATCACGTCGGATAACATCTCGCCCCGGCACCTGCTGAACATCAAACGGGTCGCTTACGAGACTACCCCCACGGTCAGCCGCTGGGATCGAGCGTCAGGCGTCGCCTCCGCCCCCATCGCGCTCCCCGCTCCGCCGGCAAAGGCAGCATCCGGGATCGGGATCAACAAGGACACCCTTTCGCATCGGATCGACGATTTCCTGGGCTCGCGGGGCTTCAAGCCGGAAGCAGATCAGGGTCAGGTTCGGGTCAGACCCGGGTCTGACCCTGGTCCCTCCCAGCGATCGTCGGCGGAGACCAAGCCGCTCGACTTCGTTTGCGAGGAGGACGTCCGGCTGGCGCTCCAGGCGGGGCGGAAATTGATCGTGTCCGAGCGGGCGATTGTGACCCCAGCCGCTCGCGACCTCGGCGACGCCAATCGCATTTTCTCCGTCGCGCCCTGGCGGGGATAGCTCAACGGCAACTGCTGAGCCTGCTGGACTTATTATTGACCAGCCGGTAGGGCTTTGGTAGACTGACTCGGCCATAGACAGTAAATAGCGCGGAGGAGCCGCTGCCCTCCCGCCTGACGATCACGGAGCCCCCGCAGTGGGGGCGACTTACGATGCACCAGCGTGGTGTCATCGCGGAGCGCCCGGAATGCTAAAAGCTCAGTGGCGACGTTTCACCTTTTTTGCGGCGCTCCCCGTGGTTGCGGCTTGCGCTTCGAGCCTGAAGACCCAGGGGCCGGTCGTCAAGCCGACGCCTGCTGCCGCCGTCCTCAACTCCACCCCCCAGCCGCCCGCGTCCAGCCCAGCCGCGCCTATCGAAGATCCGGTTGTCACGCTCATCGCCTCGTCGGACCGCTACTTCAAGGCCGGTCAGAAAGAGCTCGAACAGGGGCATTTCGAGGCGGCCAAGCAGGAGTTCAACCGCGCGGTCGACCTGCTGCTCGAGTCGTCCTACGGCGCGCGCACGGAGCCGCGGATCCGCGAGCACTTCGACCGGCTGGTCGACCGGATCAGCACGTACGAGGTTCGGGCGCTGGCCAGCGGCGATGGTTTTACCGAGAAGAAATACGAGCCAGCGTCCATTGATGAGCTTCTGGCGATGTCGGCGACGCTGGGAAATCCCCCAGCGGCCCCCGGACTCAAAGCTGCGGTCCAGTCGGATCTGCTCATCGGCGCGCACGACATCCCGATTCCGCTGAACCCGCGGGTCCTGTCCTACATCGAGTTGTTTCAGGGGCGCCTCCACGATTTCATCGAAGACGGCATGAAGCGCGGCAGCAAGTATCTGCCGATGATTCAGAACGTCTTCCGCGCCGAGGGTCTCCCGCTCGATCTGGCGTATGTTCCGCTGATCGAAAGCGCGTTCAAGCCCAACGCCCTTTCCCACGTGAAAGCCAAGGGCGTGTGGCAGTTCATGACCGGCACAGCGCTCGAGAACGGCCTACGGCGCGACTGGTACATCGACGAGCGATCCGACCCCGAGAAAGCCACGGTCGCTGCGGCGAAGTATTTGCGCACGCTGAGCAGGATCTTCGGCGGCGACTGGCATCTGGCGCTGGCGTCCTACAACGGCGGCCCCGGCCGCATGCAGCGCGCGCTGAAGACGGCCCGCGCCGACAACTTCTGGACGCTGACGGAGACGTCGAAGATCCTCCCGCGCGAGACGCGCGAGTACGTACCGATGATCCTGGCGGCGATCGTCATCGCGCGCAATCCCGCACAGTACGGGTTCGACTTCGAGGCCGTCGAGCCGGCTGCGATCGACAAGGTCACCTTGCCCCGCCCGGTGGATCTGCGCCGCGTCGCCGAGTGGACCAGCTCGTCCATTGACGAGATTCAGGCCCTCAACCCGGAACTGCGTCGGTGGACCACTCCGCTTCGCGACACGAAGTACGAGCTCAAGGTTCCGGCGGGGACTGCAGGGCTGGTGTCGGCCAAGCTGGCGAACGCGCCGGCTGCCGATCTCGCCTCGCTGATGTTCTACACGGTCAAACGTGGCGACACGCTACCGCTGATTGCGCGGAAGCTGCACGTGAGCAAGGCAGACCTGGCGGAGGCCAACGACATCCGCTTGGCCGCCCGTGTCTCCGCCGGTCAGAAGCTGGTGGTGCCCAACGACGCGGCAGTGCTGATGGCCGCGCGGACCGACCGTTCCGTTCCCGCCACCGAAGCCCGATCCACGGTTGCGCACGCCGGGCGCCTCGCAGAGCCCTCGGCCATGTCGAATCGCGTCAGGGCCAGCTATGCCGTCAAACGCGGCGACACGCTCGCCTCGATCGCCCGGCTCTACAGAACGACCGCCGCCTCGATCAAGACGTGGAATCCGCGGCTACCCGGGGGCCGGCTCAACCCCGGACAGCGCCTGACGGTCTACCGACTCGCGAACTGACGCGGTTTTTCGGTAGAGCGTCGTGCGATCCGCATTCGTCGGCCCGTGCGCGGGGCCGCGGGCAAGAGGCTTCAGTGTTTCCCTGCCGTCAGTTCCCCTCTCGTCCTGGCGTCCCTTCCCCTTTGTCCTTGTCACCGTCACGGTGGCGGTGTTCGACCAGAGGCTTCCGTCGCTGAGGATCGGTGTTCTTTCCGCTGCCGTCCGGGGTGTAGGTGCGCGACATTCGAAGTGACCGTGACCACGAAGACGCCGGTTCCGATGTTGCCAGCCGCGTCAATCGCCGTGCAGGTCACCGTTGTCGATCCGACGGCGAACCTCGTCCCGCTCGCAGGCGCGCACGCGGGCGTCAGGGCGCCGTCGACCAGATCGATCGCAGCCGCCGTGTAGATGTAGACAGCGCCCAATCGCGGCGCGGTGCCCTCGATTGTCACAGCGGCCGGCACGCTGACCGCGGGCGGAGTCGTGTCATGCACGGTCACGGAGGACGAGGATGCACCGGCGTTGCCGTGCGCATCGGTCGCCGTGCACTGTAGGCTGGTCGCCCCCAGGGGGAACGTGGCGCCGCTTGCCGGGTGGCAGCTCGCGACGATCACGCCGTCAACGTCGTCGACCGCCGACGCGGCGTAGACGAACGGCGCGCCGAGCGGTCCGGTGGCTTCGAGGGTCGCCGCGGCCGGCGGCGTCACGACCGGCGGCGTGGTGTCGGGCAGGGCGAAGGCGACTGCGAAGGGGCTCAGCGACGTCGTGCGCGCGCAGACGCGCCGCGTGGCGAAGTCAGGCGCCGGCTGATGGGGCGCCACAATCGTGCGATCGACCAGCACGCCGCTCTCGCCGTGCAGAATGCGCAGCACCGCGAACGCGGCGGGGTCGGTGATCCACGGCACGCTGAAACAGACCGTGATCGCGCCGCTGATCGTCGCCGTCGTCGACACTTGATACGTGAGCTGATTGACGATTTCGAAGCCGCCGGTCACCTGAGGTACGGTCGCCTGGTCTATCGCCACCACCGTCGTCGTGCCTGCCGCGGTGACGCTGCTGAACGTGACGGTCGAGAGCTGTGACGGCACGACCGACACGTCTGCGCCGGCCGGCGTGCTGAACAGTGTCGCCATCGCACGGACCACTTCCCCGTCGACCTCGGCGTATTCGGCGCCGACGCCGGTCGAGCTCACGTTGCCCGGCCACCCCCCCGTCGGTAACTCGTTCGCCAGGAGGAAGCCGGCCGCGACGCGATGGCTGCGCTCGTCCCGGCGCCGCCGATCGCCGCCAGCCCCATCATCGCGAACGCCGTGGCTTGCGTGTCGCCGACGTCCCACGATCCCGCCGGATCCTGCTGCGCGAGCAGGAAGCCGCGGTACTCGTTGATCTGGGCGTCGAAGCCGGGGAGATCGTGAATCGCCCAGAGCAGCGAGCCCTCGCCGATCAGCGTGAAGTCGAACGCCCACGGGTTGTCCAGGGCGCCGCACCCGCCGGAACGCGTGACGCACTGATCGAAACGGTGCGCCGGGTTGGTGTCCTTCCAGCTCGGCTCGAGATCGCGAATCCGGACCGCGGCCGCCAGCGGCTGTCACCGTGACGCGGACGAGGCCTATCGCGGTCTGGCCGGCGCCGTCGCTGATTTCATAACTGAACGTCTCGGTGCCCAGGTACGCCACCGGCGGGAAATAGGTGAGCGGGTCGGTCCCGGTGATCAGGCCCCCATCGGAGCCAATCGCTTCGACCCATGTGACGGTCAGCGACGTGCCCGTGTCGTTGGACATCAGCGTCGCGCGCGGGAACGTCACCGGCATGGCCGGCGTGCTGCCCAGGGAGTCGGCGACGGCCACGGGCCATCCGTCTGTAGCTGGAGAGGGCGGGGCGTAGCACATGGGGAGCGGTGTGGCGAACGGGGCCGGGGCCTGCGCCCGCACCGCGAAGGGCACGGACAGCGCCCCAACGAGGATCGCCGCGGCCCACGTCGCCATGCCGCGCGCGGAAGACCGGTTGGGTCGACGGTACACATCCATGCTCCGCTCCTCGCGCTGAAGACAGCCCCGGCAACACCGCCCCGGCGCCGGCCATGTGTTGGCGGCGCGCGATCGGGTCACACCGCGACACGCTTACTCAGATTGAAGCAGCTTCTGAATACGTAAGCCACGAGGCAGACTACGTGCGCAGACGCTGCGGAGGAATGGCACTTTGGAGGGGGTTAGGTCACTCGTGCCGGCCTGCGGACGACCGGATGCGCGGAAGGGCGTGCAGCAAGGGTCACGATGGAAACGCTGTGTCCAAGGCGCGGATGGGCCCGGGCTGAACGCTGCGGCGCCCGCGTTCAGCCCCAAGAACGGCTGACGACCGAGGACTGACGACGGACGACTGGCTTCAGGCCGTCCGGCTCTTGACGTCCTCGGCCTTCGTCGTTTTCGAGCGCAGCTGCTTGATGCCCTGCTCGATCCGCTCCGCCAGCTCGCGCTCGTGCTGCAGCGTGCGCAGCGTGTTCTTCGCTTCCTGCAGCGTGAATTCGAGCTGCGCGACCTTCTCGCCCACGTGGTCGATGACCGCCTTCTGCTCGCCTAGCGTTTCGAGGTTGATCCGGACGTCGTCCAGCACGTGGACGATCGCGTTGGCCTTGGTCTGCACCTCGTCCACCATCTTGCGCCTCGCATCGATGGCGACGATGCGCTCGTCGGTCTCGCCGATCCGCGACAGCAGCAGATCCACCTGGCTCTTGAGCGCCGCCACCTCGTTGCGGTGCTCGATGACGTGCGCCAGGTCGGCCTTGCTGCGCGCGCTGATCTGATGAACGCTCTCGACCTCGGCCTTGACGGCGTTCACCAGCGGCTCACGGCTGGCGATTGCCGAGATGCTCTTGTCCAGCTCGGTGGCGATGTGCTTGATCTCGGCGAGCCGCGACTCGACCGCGGCCAGCTTCTTCTCGCCGAACGCGACCTGCGTTCGGCGTGACTCGAGCTGTTTGAACATGTTTTCGGCGCGCACGAGCTGATCCTCGCTCGCCTGGATCTGGCCCGTCGTGTCGCGCTGGCGCCCCTGGACGCGGTCCAGTTCCGCCAGCATCTCGTCCTTCATCTTCGCCGAGCGCGCGAGCTCTTCGCCGAGCAGCTGCATCTGACGCGTGCGCTCCGCGACTTCGGTCGTGACGGATTGGCTGGCCGCGACGAGTTGCACGTAGCGCTTCTCCTGCTCGATGATCGCCGCTTCGCTGAAGGCCGTGCCGTCGAGGCGCTTTTCCGCCGCGCCGATCTCCGTCTCGAGCATGGTGACCTGGGCCACCAGCGGGACGAGGCTGGACTGCAGCGCGCGGACGCCGTCGAGCTTGTGCTGCGCGTCGACCATTTGCGCCGCCAGCCCGTCGCATTGCGTCTTCAGCGTCTCGAGCTCGGTGCGGCGCGCCAGCTGATCCTCCAGCTTGCGGTCGACGTCGGCGCTCAGGGTGTTGAGGCCGTTGAGACGGCCTTCGAATGTCTCGACGAACGGCACGCGCGCGCTGACCCGCGAGATCTGCGCGTCGAGCTCGGCGACCGACGCGTGCAGCTGCGTGGCCTTCTGCGTGCCTTTTTCGACCAGCGTCAGCTTGCCGAGGATCGCGTCCATCCTGGCTTCGAGCTCCGGCGCCGACGCGGAGAATGTCGTCAGGCGCTCGCCGACGGCCTCGAGGCCCAGGCGATCGGCGCCGAGCTTGTCGGCCAGTTTCGCCGCCTCGGTGTGCGAGGAGTGAAACTCCTGAATCTCCTTGCGGAGCACGTCGAGATCCTGGCGGCTCTGGCGCAGCGAGTCGAGCTGCCACGACGTTTTCTTCGCGAGATCGTCCACCTGTCCGAGCCGCTCGTTGAGGCTCTCGAGCGACAGTTGCTTCTTCGTCAGGTCGTCGGCCGATGCGAACAGCGCCTCGAAGCGCTTCGACAGACCGTCGATCTTCTGCGTCAGCTCGACCAGGTTCTTGTCCTTGGCGGCGAGCGCTTCCATGCGCGACTCGGCGTCGCCGACCTCGGCATGCAGCGTGCGGAGTCGCAGGTCGAACGCTTCGAACTCCTTCTTCTTCAGCGCCAGCGCATCCACCTGGCCGCGTACGGCGTCGAGCAGCGAGCCGGCCTCTTTCTTCAGTTTGCCGGTCTCGTTCTCCGTATCCGCCCGCAGCTTGCTGGCGGCCTCGAGCTGCGCGTTGGTCTCGGCCGTCAGCTTTTCGGTGCGCGCGAGCGTGTCGTCGGCGCGCGCCACCTGCTTCATGCCCTCGTTCAGCTTGCCGATCTGCACGTCCATCGCCCAGACCATCTCGTTCACGCGGTTGGCCTGTACGACGGCGTGTTCGACCGACTGCTGCTGCGTGTCGAGCGCCTTGGCCTTGTGCGAGACGTGCTCGGCGAGCGCGTTGAGCGCGGTGAGCCGCTCTTCCGTGCTCTGGCTCAGCTCGTGGAGCCGGGCCAGCGGCCCCAGCTTGTTCTCGACTTCCTTGACGGTCGTCATCGCCGCGGTCGTGTCTTCGCGCGCTTCGCGCGAGGTTTCGCGAATCTTCGCGTAGTCCTGCGTGAGCGTCGCGGCGACGGCGCGAATCTGATCCAGCTCGGTCTTGAGCGTGCTCGACTGGCCGAGCGACTGCTTCACCTCCGCGTCCGCCTTCTGCAGCTGACCGCGGAGCTCTTCGAGCGTCGCGCGCTCTTTCTTGAGCGTGTCGAGCGTCGCCTGCGTGCCCAGCGCCTGTGACGACAGGTGCTGCACCGCCTCGCGATGCTTCTGGAGCTCGCCGTCTTGGCCCAGCGCCTTCTGCGTCGTCTGCTCCGCCTGCTTCGCGGAATCCTTGAGCGCCTGGATGCGGCGGTCGAGATCCGCCAGCTCCTTCGTGTGATCGTCGAGCGCCGTCAAGCGCTTGGTGATCTCGTCGAGGCGCGACGTCACGCCGGTCGCCTTCTCCGACACCTGCTCGAGTGTCTTGCCGAGCGGCGCAAGCTTGGCACTGCGCGTCGTCAGTGTCGTGAGCATCGCGCTGATCGCGCTGCGCTCTTCGCGCGCGGTGGTGATGAGGAGCTCGAGCTCATCGGTCTGCTTCTGAACCAGCTTGCTTCTGCCGCCGGTCATGCTCTTGAAGGCGTCCAACATGTGCGTCTCGCTCCACAGCGTGAAATGGAATTGGGGACTTAAAGGATAGTGCAGTCAGGATATCGGCGTCGACGCGGGGTTTGGTCAGTCTTTGCACGGCGTTGCACGCGGCGCGTGGCGTTTCCTGCCATGGGGCCGGCCCTGGACCGCCGTAAGTCATTGAAAACACGCCAGACCGACCATGGCGACGCGCCTTGCAACGAGCAGGTCGTGCTCGCGTGCCTGCGGACGGCGGCGGTGTTCGGCGTCGAGTCGTGCCCGGTTCAGGTGGAAGTGGACATCGGGTTCGGGTTTCCATGTTTCACGATGGTCGGGCTCCCGGACACCAGCGTCCGCGAGAGCCGCGATCGGGTGCGAAGCGCGATCCGGAATTCCGGCTTCGAGTTTCCGCCGCACCGGATCACGGTCAACCTCGCGCCGGCCGACGTGCGCAAGGCCGGCGCGTCGTTCGACCTGCCGATCGCGCTCGGCATCCTGGCCGCATCGGGCGTCGTCGAGCGCCGGCTGATCGCGGACCTCGTGATCGTCGGCGAGCTGTCGCTGGACGGATCGATTCACGCCACGCGGGGCGTGCTCCCCATCGCCGCGGCCGCCCGCCGCGAGGGCTTGTCCGGACTCCTGCTCCCCGCCGCCAACGCCGGCGAAGCCGCCATTGTCGCCGGCCTCGAGATCGTGGCCGTCGGGTCGTTGGCCGAGGCGGTCCGCGCGCTCAACGACCCCGCCGGCTTCCGAGCCAAGCCTCCGCCCTTGCCCGTTCCACCCGCCCCCCCTGAGTCGGCAGGCCTGCGCCGCGCAGCGGCGCCTGACCTGGCGGACGTGCGGGGCCAACTGCTGGCGCGGCGCGCGCTCGAGGTGGCTGCCGCCGGGGGACACAACCTGCTGTTGGTCGGCCCGCCGGGCGCTGGCAAAACGATGATGGCGCGGAGGGTGTCGGGGATCCTGCCGCCCCTGTCCTTCGACGAAGCGCTTGAGGTGACGGCGGTCCACTCGGTCGTCGGCCTCCTGCCGGCGGGCGGCGGTCTCGTGACCGACCGTCCGTTTCGAGCGCCGCACCACACGATTTCGAACGCCGCGCTCGTCGGCGGCGGATCGCAGCCGCGGCCCGGCGAGGTCAGCCTCGCGCATCACGGGGTGCTATTCCTCGACGAGATGCTCGAGTTCAGTCGGCACGTGCTGGAGGTACTGCGGCAGCCGCTCGAGGAGGGATGGGTCGCGGTGGCGCGCGCGGCGAGAACCGCGGTGTTCCCCGCTCGCTTCATGCTCGTCGGTGCGATGAATCCGTGTCCGTGCGGCTTCGCGACCGATCCGGCGCACGAGTGCCGGTGCACGCCGCGCGAGCTCGCGCGGTACCGTGAGCGGCTGTCCGGCCCGCTGCGCGACCGCCTCGACCTCACGGTCGACGTGCCGCCGGTTCCGCTCGACCTGCTGAGCGCCCACGCCGGGCGGGGCGAGTCGTCTGCCGAGGTGCGCGTCCGCGTCGTGGCGGCGCGGCGTCGGCAGACCGAGCGTTACGCCGCGCATGGCATCACGACGAACGCGCAGCTCACGCCTCCGTTGATGGCAGCCTATTGCGGCGCGGATCGCGCGGCGCTCCGGCTGCTGCAAGTGGCGACGCAGAGGATCTCGCTGAGCGCGCGCGGATACGACCGGGTCCGTAAGGTCGCGCGGACGATCGCGGACCTCGCGGGAGCCGACGCGATCGGCACCGAGCATCTTGCCGAGGCCTTGCAATTCCGGTTCGTCGAAGAACGGGCATGAGACGAGTTCTCCGCGTCCTCAATCGCCGATCTCTACCCTCGAAGCGAGAACCGATCCGTTCGCCTGGCGCGTCCCTTTCACGCCGACCTTGGTCCCGATTTTGATGCTGCTGCAACTGCCTCCCTTGTACTGGGTCGCAGCGCTGGCCGTGATCGACGTCCCATTCAGGCTGAACGTCAGGCCTGGACAAATCCCCGCGATGGAGCCGACCTTCCCTTCGATCTCGATCTCTGCCACTTCGACGTTCACCTTCAGCGCGAGCACCGAGCCGTTCGCCTGACGCGTGCCCTTGACCTCCACTTTCGCGCCCGTCTGGACGGCCGGGCAGCCGGCGCCGTTGAACTGCGTCGACGCGGTCGTCAGGATTGTCGTGCCGTTGGCGGTGAAGCTGAGCACGGGACAGGTCCCCGTCGCGGCCGACACGGTTCCTTCGACCTCGATGGTTTCGACTTCGACGTTCACCTTCAGCGCGAGCACCGAGCCGTTCGCCTGACGCGTGCCCTTGACCTCCACCTTCGCGCCGGTCCGGACGGCCAGGCAGCCGGCGCCGTTGAACTGGGTCGAGGCGGTCGTCAGGATTGTCGTGCCGTTGGCGGTGAAGCTGAGCACGGGACAGGTCCCCGTCGCGGCCGACACAGTTCCTTCGATCTCGATGGTTTCGACTTCGACGTTCACCTTCAGCGCGAGCACCGAGCCGTTCGCCTGACGCGTGCCCTTGACCTCCACTTTCGCGCCCGCCCGGATCGTCGAGCATCCGGTGCCGTCGAACTGAGTCGACGCGTTCGTCAGGACCGAGGTGCCGTTCACCGTGAAGGTCACCGCCGGGCACACTCCTGCGAGTGCCGTCACGGCACCTTCGAGCTCCGTTCTGTTATCCGACGTGACCCGCTGGATGGTCACCACCGTCGCCGTCGGGCCGCTCACCGAGACGGTCAGCTGGATGTGCTCGTTCTCGACGACGGAAGAAACAGTAACGCGCGCGGAGGTACCCGACACGGTGAACTGCAAGATCACGTCTCCAAGCGGCAGGCCGCTTATCGAGAAGCTGCCGTCGCCGCCGACGGTCGCGGAGAGCGAGGTGCCGACTACGGTCACCGTCGCCGCGGGGGTGCCGAGTACTCGAAACGATGACGTGCTTGTCCCTGGAACGAGCATCTTGCCGTCGATCGTCGCCCCGGCCAGGGCTGGGGATGCCGGAGGAACGGGTGTCGCGGCCGCAGATGGTGCCAGAGGCGATTCGGATGAGCCTTTGCCGCCGCACGCCGTGGCGCCGCACAGAATCGCCGAGAACACGAACGCGTACAGCAGGCTGCGGGACGAGAGTGACGTCATCATGGTTGTGAGGAGCGCAACCCCCGTGCCGATTGCGAGGCGGAGTCAGACCAGCCGGCAACTGCTTGGAGGGGAGACACTTCTGGGCGGGGTACCCGGCAGGCAGCACGGCACGCATCGGCCAGCAACCGACCATTCCGCAGCCGGTTCGGCAATTTGGTAACCGGAGCGCCCGCATCCGACACGAGAATCGCAGGTGGCCAGGGTTGGCGGCCGAGTGCGAGAGCGGCGGTCGGTAGCGCGCGCGTCGCTATCCGCATCGTGCGACGGCGTCGGCGTCGGCCGGATCCCTGGATCGCCGGGCCGACCGCGCCCTTACGTGATTGCTCGAGGAACCACGAACGTCGAACGACGCCGCGCTACTTCGCGGGCAACGCAAAGGCGGTGAGCGTCGAACCTGACGGCATGACGACGTACTGACGGCCGTCCAGCTGATAGCTGGTCGGCGGCGCGAAAATCGCCGCGCCGGTTTGATACGAGTAGAGCCGCTTCCCCGTCGTCGAATCGGCGGCGAAGAACGTGCCTTCGTGATCGGCGCTGAAGACGACGCCGCCGGCGGTCGCGAGGACGCCGGCCCAGCCGGCGTCTTCATACGCAATTTCCCATTTCCGCTCTCCGGTCGTCGCGTCGATCGCGCGCAGCGCACCGGACGATTTGACCGGTTCCGACACCAGCGCCGCGTTGCCGCCGAGCGTCAGGCTGCCAAGCGCGGCGTTCGCCGCCGGCGGGCGGCGGATATACCGCATGCACGTCTCGCGCGCGGTGACGAAAAAGAGGCCGCGCGCCATGTCGAACGACGGCGACATGAAGTTCGTGCCGCCGTACAGGCCTGGGCACGTGATGGTGCCGGTCTCGGTCGGCTCCTGTCCCGGATTGAGCACGGGGCGCCCATCCCGTCCGATCTCGTTCGACCACGTCGTGTGCACGAACGTCCTCGCCCGGATAAATTCGCCGGTGATCCGATCGTTCACGTAGAAGAACCCGTTGCGGTTCGCCATCATTACGACCTTGCGCGGGCGTCCGTTGACCGTGATGTCGGCGAGCACCGGGATCTCGTTCGCGTCCCAGTCGTGCGTGTCGTGCGGCGTGTACTGATAGTGCCACTTCATCGTGCCCGTGTCCGGATCGAGCGCGACGAGCGACCCCGTGTACAGGTTGTCGCCCGGGCGGCTCGCGCCGTCCCAGTCGGGATTCGGATTGCCGACGCCCCAATAGAGCAGGTTGAGCTGCGGATCGTAGGTGCCGGTCAGCCACGTCGGACCGCCGCCGCGCTGCCAGATCTCGCCCTTCCACGAATCGCTGCCCGCTTCGCCTGGCGCGGGGATCGTGTAGAAGCGCCACAGACGCTCGCCGGTGGCGGGATTGTACGCATCGAGAAATCCGCGATTGGCGAATTCGCCGCCGGCGACGCCGGCGATGACCTTGCCGTTGACGACGAGCGGCGCGCCGGTCGCGGCAAACCCGTCCTTCGCGGCCGCCATCTCGACGTCGTAGATGACCTTGCCGGTTTTCATCTCGAGCGCGACGAAATGCGCGTCGAGCGTCCCCATGAACAGGCGGTCGCCATAGACGGCGAACCCGCGGTTCACCATCCCGCAGCACACTTTCAGTCCCTGCGGCAGCTGACGCTGGTAGTGCCAGAGCTGGCGGCCGGTTCGCGCGTCGATGGCCCACGCGTGGTTGAGCGGGCCGGTCACGTACAACACGCCGTCGAGAACGATCGGCGACGCCTCGAACTTGTTGACGACGCCGGTCTGGACCGTCCACTGCGGGGCGAGCTGTCCGGCGTTGGCCGGCGTGATTTGCGTGAGCGGACTGAAGCGGCGGCCGGTATAGTCGCCCGAGTAGGTCAGCCATCGCGTCGGATTGGCGAGGCCGTCGAGCAGGTCCTTGCTGGTGATGTCCTGTGCGCGCAAGATGGGCACGGACGCCGCGGTGAGGAGTGCCGCCACGGACAAGGAAACGCGGGCTCTGTTCATAGGCGCGAATAGTAACGCGAACTAACCCTGATCGTATTCGCTATGTGTTCGCCTTTCGACTTTCCTGCTTGGGCGCCCAGTTGCCCGTGTGATACAGTTTGTCAGCTTCCGGTGCGGAAGACTTTTCCGCGCCCATTCCCCTTTACGACCCAAGAATAAGCGGCTTACGGAGGTTATGAGCGCACGTCGTTACACGGTGTTGGTTGCGGACCGGTCCAGTGGCGTCGTGCGCCAGGTCACGGTTTCGCTCCGCGCGACGGTCGGCGTCGTCGTCTCCGTGATGGCGCTGCCGGTGCTCATCGGTCTGGGCGCGACGTGGAGCTCGCGCTCCGACATCGACCAGTTGCGCTCCGTCAATGCCTCGCTGACCGTTGAGAACGGCAGCTACCGCGCCGCGACCGGCGAATTGACCGCGCAGATTCAGTCGCTGGATGGCGTGATCAACGATCTCGGGAACCGCACCACGCTCGACCCGGCGCAGGCGCGGGCGATGGCCAGGCTTCCCGTCGTGGTGAAGGCGCGCGCGGCCGGCGGCACCAGCGTGCCTGCGAACTCCGCGATCGCCGAGATCGCGGCCGCGGCACTGTCGTCACCGGAAGACACGTTCGGCGTCCTGCGCGACCTGCTCCAGGGGCTCGAACGCCGCCTCCGCTACGTCCGGCGCGACGTAGAACGCCGTGAAGCGCTCGCGGCGTCGACGCCGTCGATCTGGCCGGCACACGGCTGGCTCACGGGCACGTTCGGCGGCCGCAGCGATCCGTTCACCGGCGAGCGCGGGTACCACCAGGGGCTCGACATCTCGACCGACAAGGGGGATCCGGTGTTCGCGACGGCCGACGGCACGGTCGAATCGGCGTCCTACAGCGGCGACTACGGCAATCTCGTCGTGCTCAAGCACGGTTTCGACCTGACGACCCGCTACGGCCACCTGAGCGGCTTCGCCGTCCAGCCGGGCCAGACCGTCAAGCGCGGCAGCGTGATCGGCTTTGTCGGCGCCACCGGCCGCGCGACCGGATCGCACCTCCACTACGAGATTCTCTCCAACGGGAAACTCATCAACCCGCTGCAGCTCCTCACCCAGCCCGCCGTAACGCGCTAAGGCGTCCTCCCCGCCGTAGCCGCGTCGAAGGCGGGTCTGTTACAATCAGTGGATACCCTCTTCCGGGTCATCCCAAGTTGTAGATGCTCGATACCCTACTCGCCAAAGTCGTCGGCACCCAGAACGATCGTGAACTCAAGCGGCTGCGCCCGATCGTGGCCGAGGTCAACGCCCTCGAGCCCGACATCAAGGCGCTGACCGACGAGCAGCTGCGCGGCAAGACCGCCGAGTTCCGCCAGAGGTTCGCCAGCGGCGAGACACTCGACGACCTGCTTCCGGAAGCCTTCGCCGTCGTCCGGGAGGCCGGCCGCCGCGTGCTCAACATGCGGCACTTCGACGTGCAGCTCATCGGCGGATCCGTGCTCCACAAGGGCAGGATCGCCGAGATGAAGACCGGCGAGGGCAAGACCCTGGTCGCGACGCTTCCCGCGTACCTCAACGCGCTCGAGGGCAAAGGCGTCCACGTCGTCACCGTGAACGACTACCTCGCCCGCCGCGACTCCGAGTGGATGGGCAAGATTTACCGCTTCCTCGGGATGACGGTGGGCGTCATCCAGCACGACCTCAACGATCAGGAGCGGCAGGTCGCCTACGCGTCCGACATCACCTACGGGACGAACAACGAATTCGGCTTCGACTACCTCCGCGACAACATGAAATTCGAGCTCGCGCACTACGTGCAGCGCGGGCATCAGTTCGCGATCGTGGACGAGGTCGACAGCATCCTCATCGACGAGGCGCGGACGCCGCTGATCATCTCGGGCCCGGCCGAGGAATCGACCGACAAGTACTACAAGGTCGACCGCATCATCCCGAAGCTGAAGATGGGCGCCGTCGTCCAGGGCGACACCAAGGCCGAGGAGCGCGAAGCGCTGGAAGCCACCGGCGACTACATCAAGGACGAGAAGCACAAGACGGTCACGCTGACCGAGAGCGGCATGGCGAAGGCCGAGGAGCTGCTGGCCGGCGAGCTCGAGCCGGGCGGGCTCTACGACCCCGCGAACATGCCGCTGCTCCACCACGTCAACCAGGCGCTGCGCGCCCACGCGCTCTTCCACCGCGACGTCGACTACATGGTGAAGGACGGCGAGGTCGTCATCGTCGACG
>JAYVYV010000449.1:0-2806 GCA_043783985.1 Acidobacteriota bacterium
CGCCTAACGTGTGCGAGTACAGGACGCGGTCGCTGCCGTAGCTGTACGTCGCCGAGGTCCTTGGCCGCGTCGGCGTCATCATCAGGTTGTAGATTTCAACAAGCGCGGTCTTATCGACGAGCGGCCGCATCGGCTTGTAGAAGCCGATGGCATTTGAGACCTCGTGGTTGCCGGGGACGATGTAGAGCGGCGCCTTCCGGCCGGCCGCATTGCTCACCGTGAGCCCCTCGATGTAATCGTGACGGAACTGCGCCCACGATAGCGCTGAGCTCTGGATCGCGCCCAGCTCGGTCTCTTCCTCGCGGTTGGCCAGATCGCCGCCCTGGACAACGAAATCGAGCGGTCCGACGCGGTTGATCGCGTCGACCATCGCGCGGTTGACCACCTGCGCGTCGACGCCGTTGCGTCCGCGGAAATGCGCGCGCGTGATGCCGTAGTGGGCGTCCGAGGTGAAAGCGAAGCGGATGGTGCGGGGCTGTGCCAGAGGAACGACGGCCCCCACCCACGTGAGGGCCGTCGCTAGAACGAACGGAATCAGTCGGCGCATTCGTGCCTTACGGCCTCTTCGGTGACACGCCGACCGTGAACGTCAGCGAGACACTGCGCGCCGCCATCAACGTCAGCACATCGCCGGCCGCTGGAACCGACGTCGCCGTCGAGACTGGGTTGACGGCGGTGATGTAATGCTTGTTGAACAGATTGTTGACGGCCAAACGGACCTTGGTCTGCGCCAGCGCCGACGAGCCCTTCACGGTGTAGTTGACGAACAGGTTGGTGATGTTGAAGGGCTCGATCGCGAGCGCTTCATGGGTGCTGCCGTTGTCATTGAAGATGCCGGCGACCCGCTTGTTGTAGAAGCCGGCGTTCACGCTGCCCAGCGAGTAGTTCAGGCCGATCGTTTCCGTATCGCGCGGCGCGTTCTGCGTCGCCAGACCCGTATCGGTGTAGCGGGAGCGGCCAATCGTCCCGTTCAGGTAGACGCTCAACCCGCGGGCGACGAGAATCGTGCTTTCTGCTTCGACGCCCTTCGTCACGGCGGCGCCGTTGAGGAAGTAGACGGGCTCGCCGGTGCTCGGATCCGGGGAGGACGAGTAGTCGCTCTCGAAATGGATGCGGTACGCGTCCACGTCGAGTGTCGCGCGTCCGGCCTTCCATACCGATCCGACTTGGAAGGTGTCGGTGAGCGATGGATTGGGCAGCACCTTGACGGCGCCGTTCTTGACGTCGAACACGCTCGTCGGAGGAATCACCTGCCCTCGTCCATACTGGCCGTACAGCGACCAGGCGCGCTGGAGCAGGTAGTGCACGTCGAACGACGGCAGCCAGGACGTGTACGTTGCCGCGTGCTGGACGCTGGCCGCGCCGTTCAGGTTGCCGACGGTCTTCCCATTGTCGGCGTATTGCGTGAAGTCCTGCTTGTAGTAGGCCAGCTTGATCCCCGGAGTGATTCTGAGCGACGGCGTCACCTTGAACTCGTACTCGGCGAACGGCTGCATCTCGGTGGTGGTGAACTTCTCGTGGAAGTTCGGCAGCGCGGCGTCGACCCACGTGCGCGGATCCGACGGCGCTTGGTAGCGGTCTGTGAAGGCCACTTCGGACCAGAGGCCGGTGCGGAAAACGCCGACGTTCGAGATGTGGGACAGCGGGACAAGGTCACCGTACTTGCGATAGCTGTTCAGCTTGTCCGTCGCGCTCGTGGCGGTGATGGTCGACGTGCCGTTGTAGTTCTGCTTGTTGTAGTAGCTGAGCGTGTAGACCTTGTTGTCGATCGTCCACCCACCGCCGAGCTCAGACTTGATGCCGACGTACTCGAAGTCCGACGGGACGTGATAGAAGTTGTAGCCGTAATACAGCGGAGATGCGGGATCGCCCGTCATCAGGAAGTTGTCGCCGAACTGCGCGATCTGCGCGCGCGTGGCCCCCTTCTGGTTCGGCGTGTTGGAGCGCAGGTCGATGATGCTGGCAAACGCCGTCACCGCCGTGCGATCTGACGCCGCGTACTGATACTTAGCGGAGAACGCCTTGCGCTCCTGGAAGTTGTAGGTCTGATACCCGTCCGACTTCATCTGGTGCGCGTCAACGAAGAGGCGCGACCGCCCGTCGTTGCCGAACGTCCCTGAGTCGAACTCGACGTCGTACAGTTTGGTGTTGAACGACCCGCCCGAGACCGTCGCGCGCAGCGCGGTGGTGGCGCCGAGATTGCGCGACAGCATGTTGACCGATCCGCCGAAGGTGGACGGTCCGATCGACGAAGCGGAGCCCGGGCTGCGGTCGAACACCGTCGAGCCGATCGTCTGGCTCGGGAAGAACGCCCACGAGTGGTGCGTCGGATCGTTGGTGTCGTGGAACGGCAGGCCGTCGAACGTCATGTTGTAGTAGCCGTCTTTGAAGCCCCGGAAGAACGTCTTCGTATCGCCGAGGCCGACGCCGTTGGGCGAGACGCTGAACGTGCCAGGCGCCATCTGGATCACCTGGCTGTAGTCCGCGATCGGCGACGTGTAGTTGCGGATGAACTCGTTGCTGATGAGCGACTGCGCGGAGCGCGCCGTCAACGATCCTTGCGACACGGCCATGGCAGCCGCAGCCGGCAGGGCTGCCGACACCGTCACCTGCTCGGTGAGCTGTCCGACCGCCAGGTTGAACGTGACGTTGATCGGTTTGCCGGCGGAAATCTGCACGGCGGAGCGGCGGGCAGTCGCGAAGCCAGGCGCCGAGGCTTCAACGTCGTAGCTGCCGACGATCAGGAGGTCGACGACGAAGCGTCCGGCCGCGTCGCTGACCGTCGCGCGGACGTCCCCGGACATGG
>JAYVYV010000450.1:0-2804 GCA_043783985.1 Acidobacteriota bacterium
GCTGACGAGGCTGCTCACATGCTCGTGCGGAGCTGCTGCTTCTCGCCGTGGCGTTCGATGGCGAGCGCGATCAGACGATCGAGCAGCTGCGCGTACGGCAGGCCGCTGGCGTCCCACATCTTCGAGTACATGCTGATCGTCGTGAAGCCGGGGATGGTGTTCACTTCGTTGAGATAGAGCACCTGGCTGTCGCCGGCGAGGAGAAAGTCGACGCGCGCCATGCCCGCGCCGTCGATCGCCTTGAACGCGGCAATCGCCATCGCGCGGACCTCGGCCGCGCGCGCCTCGTCGATCTGCGCCGGGATCACCGAGCGCGAGTCGTCGCTGACGTATTTGGCTTCGTAGTCGTAGAACTCGCCTGACGGGATGATCTCGCCGGGCACCGACGCCTCGGGGTCGTCGTTGCCGAGGACGGCGACCTCGATCTCACGCGCCTTCGGCACCGCCGCCTCGATCACGATCTTGCGGTCGAACTGCGCGGCCAGCGCGATAGCCGTGCGCAGCTCGGCCGCGTGCTTGGCCTTCGAGATGCCGACGCTCGATCCGAGGTTGGCCGGCTTCACGAACACCGGAAAGCCGAGACGCGCGACGATGGTCTGGAGCACGGCGCGTTCGTCGCGCTGCCAGTCGCGCTTCAGCACGACCTCGTAGTCGCAGATCGGCAGCCCCTTCGCCGCGAACACCAGCTTCATCGCGGCCTTGTCCATCCCGACCGCCGACGCCAGCACGCCGGCGCCGACGTAGGGCACGTTGGCCAGCTCGAGCAGCCCCTGCACTGTCCCGTCCTCGCCGTACGGGCCGTGCAGCACCGGGAAGACGACGTCGAGTTTTACGCCAGAGACCGCGCCGCCGGCCGCCGGGTCCAGCGTCATCAGCGTGTCGCCCCCGGGGTGGGCGACCAGGTGCGCCTCGCGCAGATCACGCGCCGGCTCCGTTCGGGCGCCGGCGCCGCCAGCCTCCAGTGCGCCCTTGATGACGTCGGCCGCCTTCATCACCTTCGGCGGCTCGGCCGGCAGCGCCCACCGTCCGTCCTTTTCGATCCGGATCGCGACCGCCTCGTAGCGCGCGGGGTCGAGATGCTGGAACACCGCCGCAGCCGACGCGAGTGACACCTCGTGCTCGCCGGACCGGCCACCGTAGATGACGCCGACACGCAGTTTTTTCACCTGAGTTGACTCTCCACAACGGTGGACACCGACGACACGCAGGACACGGAGGAACAGTCCGGAACGCGATCACGATCGATCCTCTGTTCCACGCCTCCCCCGTGGCCGTGTGAGCTGCCGCGATTGTAAACTGTCTCGCCGATGTCTGTTTTCGATTTTGACGTCACGCACACCGACGGCGTCGCCCGGCGGGGCCGCATGACCACCGCGCACGGCGTTGTCGAGACGCCGGCCTTCATGCCGGTCGGCACGCAGGGCGCGGTGAAGGGCGTCACGCACCGCGAGCTCGACGCGCTGGGCGCCGAGATCCTGCTGAGCAATACCTATCATCTCTACCTGCGCCCCGGCGACGATCTCATCGCGCGTCGGGGCGGCCTGCATCGGTTCATCGGCTGGACCAGGCCCATCCTGACCGACAGCGGCGGGTATCAGGTCTTCAGCCTGTCGAATCGCCGCACGATTGACGAGACCGGCGCGCACTTCCGCTCGCACCTCGATGGCTCCGCGCACTCGCTCACGCCAGAGAAGGCGGCTGATATCCAGGCGCAGCTCGGCTCGGACATCGCGATGGTGCTGGACGAATGTCTCGCGCACCCCGCCACGGAAGACGTGGCGCGGCGCTCGATGGAGCGGACGCTCCGGTGGGCCCGCCGCGCGCGCGACCGCTTTCTCGCGCTGCGCGACGGACCGGTTCCCGGCGTGACCGTCAGCACCCCGGGTCAGGCGCAGTTCGGCATCGTGCAGGGCAGCGTGTTTCCGTCACTGCGCGAGGAAAGCGCCGGACAGACCGTCGAGATCGGATTCGAGGCGTATGCGATCGGCGGCCTGAGCGTGGGTGAGCCGCCCGACGTCATGTACGACATGGTGTCCCGCACGACGCCCGGCCTGCCGGCCGATCGTCCCCGCTACCTGATGGGCACCGGGACACCGGAAGACCTCGTGGAGTCGGTCGCCCGCGGCATCGACCTCTTCGACTGCGTGCTGCCGACCCGCAACGCCCGCAACGGCCAGCTCTTCACCAGCCTGGGCCGGATCAATATCAAGAACGCGCGCTACGCCGAGGACGATCGGCCGCCCGATCCGGCCTGCGGCTGCTACACCTGCCGGACCTGTTCGCGGGCCTATTTGCGGCACCTCTTTCAGGCGAACGAAATCAACTCGTCCACCCTTAACACGTTGCATAACTTACACTTTTACCTTGACACACTGCGGCAGATTAGGGACGCTATAGCGTTTGGGCGGTTCGAAAGTTTCAGGCTAGCGTTCCATCAGAGCTTGTCCCGCCAGCCTCTCGATTCATGATGCAGTCAGGGTGTGACGCGTGTTTGGCATGAGCCCGGAAGGCGGCAGCCTTCTTCAGATGGTCGTCCCGCTGGCGATGGTCTTCGCGATCTTCTATTTCATCGTTATCGTACCGAGCAAGCGTCAGCAGAAAAAAGTGCAGGAATTCCTCGACAACCTGAAGGTCAACGACAAGGTCATCACCACGGGCGGGATCTTCGGCCAGATCATGCGCCTGGAAGAGCAGCACGTGCAGCTCCAGGTGGCCGACAAGGTCAACATCAAGGTGTCGAAAGCAGCCATCGGCGGATATCAGGGGCAGCCGCCGGTCGTCGAGACGCCCGCGAAACCATAAAG
>JAYVYV010000451.1:0-7105 GCA_043783985.1 Acidobacteriota bacterium
GCCGAACTGCGCCGAATTGGCGATGGTCACGAGGATCGCGCGGTGCTCGGTCTCGATGCCGCCGGTGGTGATCCGGTAGCGCTGCGGCACGTAGCCGGTGAGCGCGCGCGCCGTGATGCCGGCGTAGCCGACCAGGCCGCGGCGCCCGGCCGTCGCGAAGCGCGCGGCGATGTGGGCGTCGAAGCCGATGCCGGCCATGTTCGCGAAAAGGTGCCCGTCTATTTCGCCCATGTCCATCGGCCGCGCGGCCGCCCGCAGCGCGTCGGCGATGGCGCGCTCGGCTCGCGGATGGACACCGAGTTCGCGCGCCAGGCCGTTGCCCGATCCGGCGCGGACGATGCCGAGCGGCACCTGAGCGAACGCGAGCGCGGATGCAATCTCGTTGACCGTGCCATCGCCGCCCCACGCGAGCACCAGACGCGCGCCGCGCCGGACCGCGGCGTGCGCCAGCTCGCGTGCGTGGCCGACCCCCTCGGTCAGCAGCACCTCGGCCGGTTCGCCGTGGGCGTCGACGACCGCGCGCGCCAGCTGCGCCCGCGCGCGCGCCGCGCGGGGGCTCGCGCCGCCCGCGATCGGGTTGACGATGATGACTGTCGACACGGAACGGGTTGAGGGTGTGCGTCTGAGGCTACCGCAACGCCAACCTGCGCGCGGTGCCGTCGATCACGTCAGTCAACTCGACGACGTCCGCCGAGATCTTCGCCACGCGGTAGCGCGGCGTGACGGTCTCGCCTTCCTTCACCATGAACAGCTGGCCGTCCCCCGAAATGAACGCGATGCGGACCGCGCCGTCGGCGCCCTCGTCCTCGGCGATGCCCGAGAGCCTGAGGGGCGGCAGCGCGAGCGGCGCGGGCCTGATCTCGGTGAGCGCGGCCCGCTGCGGCGGCACGGCCAGCGACGCGGATGGCCGGGGGGCCGGCGCGCGGAACGTGAAAAGATTGCGGCCCGGCGAGCTCGGCGCGGCGACGGGCGCAAGGCGTTCGTGCAGCCGCTCGATCTCGATCGCGAGCTCCGCGCCACGTTTCTCGATGGTCGTCTGGCGCGCGACCGTCAGCGGCGGGATCGTGTGATTCGACGTCGCAGCACCCGCGAGCCACGCGATGAGCGCGCCGCCAACGGCCGCAATCGTCGTCGTCCTCTTGAGGTTCATGCGTAACTCATCGATCGTAGCACGCGCACTTTCGCGTTGTGTTATTATTCGTCGTGCACCCCTTGTCGACTGGCTCAAGGGTCGATTCGGTTCCTCCGCTCGTCATCGTCGCCATCATCCCCGCCCGATACGCTTCGACGCGGCTCCCCGGCAAAGCCCTCGCCGACCTCGACGGACGTCCGATGATCGAGCACGTGTACCGCCGCGTGTCCGCCGCGCGCGGGCTGTCGGACGTGATCGTCGCCACCGACGATCTGCGGATCGCCACGCGCGTCCACGATTTCGGCGGCAAGGTCCGGCTGACGAAGCCCACGCACGCCACCGGGACCGACCGCCTCGCGGAGGTCGTCGCCTCGATGGAATGCGACGTGGTGGTCAACGTGCAGGGGGACGAGCCGCTCATCGACCCGCGCGCCATCGACGAGCTGGTGGCGCCGTTCGCCGCCGATCCCACGGTGCAGATGACGACACTGTTTCGGCGCATCCAGGACCCTTCAGAGCTCACGAACCCCAACATCACGAAGGTCGTCGTCGATCGGGCCGGCTTCGCGCTCTATTTTTCGAGGGCGCCCATCCCCTTCGTCCGCGACCCTCGAGGTGGCTGGCCGCCCCTGTACAGACATATCGGTCTCTACGCGTATCGCCGCAGCACCCTGCTCGTCCTGGCGTCTCTCGACCCGACCCCGCTGGAGCGGGCCGAATCGCTGGAACAATTGCGCGCGCTGGAGCACGGCATTCGGATCAAGGCGGTGGAAACGCTCTACGAGTCGTTCGGCGTCGACACGGCGGAGGACCTGGCGCAGGTGCGGCGGCTGCTGACGGCGCCGACTTCGAGTTGAACCCATGACAACACCGGACGGACCGACGACGAAATACATCTTCATCACCGGGGGGGTAGTCTCCTCGCTCGGCAAAGGCCTGGCGGCGGCGAGCATCGGGTGCCTGCTCGAAGGCCACGGCTACACGGTGACGATGCAGAAGTTCGACCCCTACATCAATGTCGACCCTGGCACGATGAGCCCGTATCAGCACGGGGAGGTGTTCGTCACCGACGACGGCGGCGAGACCGACCTCGACCTGGGGCACTACGAGCGCTTCACCAACACCGTCACGACGAAGAACTCGAACTGGACCACCGGCAAGATCTACTCGACGGTGATCTCGAAGGAGCGCCGCGGCGAGTATCTCGGGCGCACGGTGCAGGTCATCCCGCACATCACGAACGAGATCAAGGACGCGATTCACGCCGTCGCCAAGGACGTCGACGTCGTGCTCGTGGAGATCGGCGGCACGGTCGGCGACATCGAGAGCCTGCCGTTCCTCGAGGCGATTCGCCAGTTCCGCCAGGACGTCGGGCGGGAGAACACGCTCTACGTGCACCTGACCCTGGTCCCGTTCATCGGCGCCGCCGGCGAGCTGAAGACCAAGCCGACACAGCACAGCGTCCGCGACCTGCGGTCGATCGGCATCCAGCCCGATATCCTGCTCTGCCGCACCGATCGCTTCCTCGATCAGGACATCAAACGCAAGATCGCGCTGTTCTGCGACGTCGCGGAGGAGGCCGTGATCACGGCGAAGGACGTCTCGACGATTTACGAGGTCCCCGTCGTCCTCGCGGCCGAGGGTCTCGACCGGATCGTCCTGAAGTACCTCCACCTCCCGCAGACCGAGCGGCGGATGCAGGCGTGGGAGGATCTTGTCAGCCGGATCAAGAACCCCTCCGACGAGATCACCATTCACGTCGTGGGGAAGTACGTCGGCTACGAGGATTCGTACAAGAGCCTGAACGAGGCGCTGTATCACGGCGGCTTCCCGCACCGGTTGAAGGTCAACATCAAGTGGATCGAGGCCGAGGCGCTCGAGGAGCCGGACGGCGAGGCGCTGCTCGACGCCGCGGACGGCATCCTCGTGCCCGGCGGCTTCGGCAACCGCGGCACGCGCGGGATGATGATCGCGGCGAGGGTCGCGCGCGAACGCGGCATTCCGTATTTCGGAATCTGTTACGGGTTCCAGTGGGCGACGGTCGAGTACGCGCGCAACGTCGCAGGGCTCGAGGACGCCGATTCCACCGAGTGCAACCCCGACGCGTCGGCCAAGGTGATCTACAAGCTGCGCGATCTGCTCGGGGTGGACGACCTCGGCGGAACCATGCGGCTGGGCAGCTACGCCTGCGAGCTCGCGCCGGGCTCCCTCGCGCAGAAGGTGTACGGCGCGAACGTGATCGAGGAGCGTCACCGTCACCGGTACGAGTTCAACTGCCTCTACGAGCGGACGCTCGGCGAGCACGGGCTGAAAATTTCCGGCCGATCGCCGGACGGCAAGTTCGTCGAGATCGCCGAGCTGCCCGGTCACCCCTGGTATCTCGCGGTCCAGTTCCATCCGGAGTTCAAATCGAAGCCGACGCGCCCGCATCCCCTCTTCGCCGGGTTCGTGGCCGCGTCCTATCAACACAAGACTGCACACCGGGTTCCGTCAGAAGCGGAGACCGTCGCGTAGGGCCGGTAGGCCAGGTGGGTCGGACAAGACCGATCGGCCCGATCAGCGCCACGCGACCTGCCCGGCCTGCCAGACTCAGCTGCCCGGTATAATCCAGTCGTGACTCCCTTGAAGCTGGGCGACATCACGATTGGGGACGGCAGTCCCTTCGTGCTGATCGCCGGGCCCTGCGTGATCGAAAGCGAGACCCACGCCCTCGACCTGGCGGGCCGCCTCGCGGACATCGCGCGGCGGACTCGGGTGCCCTTCATCTTCAAAGCGTCGTACGACAAGGCGAACCGGACGTCGGGGCGCTCGTTCCGCGGCCCGGGCCTCGACGCCGGGTTGCGCGTCCTCGCGCTGATCAAGTCGCGTTACCACCTGCCGATCCTGACCGATATCCACGAACCCTCGCACGCCGCCGCCGCGGCGGACGTCGCCGACGTGCTGCAGATTCCCGCGTTCCTCTGCCGTCAGACCGACCTGCTCGTGGCGGCGGCCCGAACCGGGCGCATCGTCAACATCAAGAAGGGGCAGTTCCTGGCTCCCGACGACGTGGCGCACGCGGTGGCCAAGGTGGTGGGGGCCGGCAACCCGCGCGTGCTGGTGACCGAGCGCGGCACGAGCTTCGGCTATCACAACCTGGTCGTCGACATGCGCGCGTTCCCGATGATGCGGGCGCAAGGGATCCCCGTCGTCTTCGACGTCACGCACAGTCTGCAGCTGCCGGGCGGCGGCGACGGCGTGACCGCCGGCCAGGCGGAGTACATCGTGCCGCTCGCGTCCGCGGGCGTGGCCGCCGGCGTCGACGGCGTGTTCCTGGAGGTGCACGAGGAGCCGACGCGCGCCAAGAGCGACGCGCAGAACGCGCTGCGCCTCGACGCGCTCGAGCCGTTGCTCCGGCGCCTGATCGCCATCGACGCGATCGCGAAACAGGCCGAGGCGCGTCTTCATGGCTGATCGATCGATCGCGCGCAAGGTTCTCGAGACGGAAGCGGCCGCGATTCTGGCGCTGGTCGACCGTCTCGACGAGCGGTTCGACGGCGCGGTGCAGCTCCTCCGCCGGTGCAAAGGCCGCGTGATCCTGACGGGCATGGGCAAGTCGGGGATCATCTGCCGCAAGATTGCGGCGACGCTCACGAGCACGGGCACCGCCGCGTTCTTTCTGCATCCGGCGGAAGCGATTCACGGCGACCTCGGCGTCATCCAGGCCGACGACGTCGTCGTCGCCTTGTCCAACAGCGGCGAGATGGCCGAGCTCCTTCACCTGGTCGAGGCGATCCGCCGGCTCGGCGCGAAACTGATCGCGATCACCGGGGACCCGGCATCGTCGCTCGCGCAGGCGGCCGACGTCGCGCTCGACTGCAGTGTCTCGGAGGAAGCCTGTCCCATGAACTTGGTGCCGACGGCCAGCACGACGGCGGCGCTGGCGATCGGCGATGCCCTGGCGATGACGCTCCTGGTGGAGAAAGGCTTCCGGCAGGAGGACTTCGCCAACCTGCATCCAGGCGGCAAGCTCGGCAAGCGGCTGACGAGGGTGGACGCGTTGATGCACGCCGGGAAGCAGTGCCCGGTCGTCCGCGCCGACACCCGGATGCGCGACGTGATCTACGAGATGTCGAGCAAGGGCCTCGGCATGACCTGCGTGATCGATCGCGAGGACGACACGCTGCTCGGCATCATCACGGACGGCGACCTCAGGCGGCGGATGGAGCGCGGCAGCGAGATCCTCGACCTCACCGCCGGCGACGTGATGTCGCGGCACCCGGTGTCGGTGGCGCGTGCGACGCTCGCGGCCGCGGCGCTCAACATCATGGAGCAGCGCAAGATCACATCGATCGTCGTCGCGGAAGACGGTCCGCCGACGCGCGTCGCGGGCGTGCTGCACCTGCACGACCTGTGGCGGATGGAGATGTTCTGAAGAGATGTGTTCAGTGTTCGGGGTTCGTTCACGAACGTCGAACGCCGAACGTCGAACGCCTGAACGCGGAACCATGAACACCGAACGCGACAAAGCCCCCGACGTGATCCAGGAACAGGCCGCTCGTGTACGCCTGATCCTGTTCGACGTCGATGGGGTGCTCACCGACGGGACGGTGCTGCTGCATGCCGACGGCACCGAGAGCAAGGTGTTCGACATCAAGGACGGCACCGGCATCGTGTGGGCGCAGCGTCTCGGCATCACCGTCGGGTTGTTGTCGGCGCGCGCGTCGGCCGCCACCGCGCAGCGCGCCGCACAGTTGGGTATCACGCTCGTGCATCAGGGTGTCGCCAGCAAACTGGAGACGTACCAACAGATCGCCGACAGTCTCATGCTGGACGACGACACGATCGCGTACATGGGAGACGACGTCCTGGATCTGCCGGTGCTCGCCCGCGTGGGCCTGGCGTCGGCGCCGGCCGACGCCGCGGAGGACGTGCGTTCCCGCGTGCACTGGGTGGCGAAGAACCGGGGCGGCGCCGGCGCCGCGCGCGAGCTCATCGAGCTGATCCTCCGCGCGCAGGGGCTCTGGGACTCCGTGCTGGCGACATACCTCCACGCGGCGCAGGGCCGGCAGCCGTGAGCTCGTACGCACCGCTGCTCGCCGCGCTGGTGGCGCTGCTCGCGGGGCTGACCGTCGGCAAGGCCTGGGAGCGCTACAAGCTGCGCGACGGCCGGTGGATCGATCGCCGGCGCGCGCGCGAGTCGCCGCACTACATCCTCGGACTGAATTTCCTGGTCGCGAACCAGATCGATCTCGCCATCGAGGAGCTGAGCAAGGCCGCGAGCCTCGACGGCGACGCGCTCGAGGTCCACATGATCCTCGGCAATTTGTACCGGGAAAAGGGACAGGTCGGGAAAGCGATCACGCTGCACCAGACGCTGCTGCAGCGGCCCAACCTGAGCAAGCTCGAGCACGCGTACGTGCTGCTCTGCCTGGGTCTGGACTACAAGCGCGGCGGCTTCGTGGACCGCGCACTCGAAGCGTTCAATGAGGTGATGCGTCTCGATCCGAAGAACGAGTACGCCCTGCTCAACCTGCAGAAGCTGCACGAAGAGCAGCATCAATGGACGGAGGCGTACGACACGCGCCGCCGGTTGTCGAAGCTCGCCGACATCGACGCCCAGCCGCAGAGCCATGCGATTCTCGCGTTCCTGGAAAATGAGATCGGTCTCGAGGCGGTGCGGCGAAAAGAGTACGCCGACGCGATCCGCCGGTTCGAAGCCGCCATCGATCTCGACGCCCGCGCGGTGCCGGCGTATCTGAATCTCGGCGACGTGCGCGTGGCGCAGGGCAACGAGCGCGAGGCGGCCGCCGTTTGGGAACGGCTGATCGACGTAGCGGAGGATCGCGCGTACCTCGCGTTCGACCGGCTCGAAGCGCTGGCGATTCGCACGGGCAATCCCGACAGGTTCCCCCTGCTGTGCCGCCGGCTCATCGACAAGAACCCTCAGGACTGGCGCGCGCGGCTTGCGCTCTCACGGCATCTGGCCGCGGG
>JAYVYV010000452.1:0-2793 GCA_043783985.1 Acidobacteriota bacterium
GCGCTCCGGGCTGATGCCGACCTCGGTCGCCACGGCGATGGCGGCGACGGCGTTGCGCACGTTGTAGGCGCCGACGAGCGGCACGTCGAACACCCCGAAGGGCGCGCCCGCGCGCCGCACCTTGAACCGTGTGGAAGCGCCGTCCGGCTCCAAATCGTGCGCCTGCCACTCCACGTCGTCTGCGGTGCCGAACGTCTGCACGCGCGAGACCGCCTTGCCGACGAGCGCGCGCGCGCCCGGACTGTCGGCGCCAATCAACAGCAGGCCGCGGCGCGGGACGAGGTTCACGAAGCGGCGGAACGCCAGCGTCACGGCGTCGAAGTCGGCGTAGATGTCCGCGTGATCGAACTCGACGTTGTTGATGACCGCAATGTCGGGCAGGTACTTCAGGAATTTCGCGGTCTTGTCGAAGAACGCGCTGTCGTACTCGTCACCCTCGATGACGAAGTCTCGGCCCTGGCCGATGCGGTAGCTCGATCCCTGCTCGCCGAAGTTGCGCGCGATGCCGCCCACCAGCACGCTCGGGTCGGCGCCGCCATGCGCCAGCAACCACCCGGTCAGCGAGGTCGTGGTCGTCTTGCCGTGGGTCCCGGCAAGCACGATCGAGCGTGCGCCCCAGAGGAAGTGCTCGCGAATGGCTTCGGGCAGGGAGCAGTAGCGGATCTTCCGATCGAGCGCTTCTTCGAGCTCGGGGTTCCCGCGCGAGATCGCGTTGCCGACGACGATGAGATCCAGATCGTCGGTGATGTGCTCGGGCTTGTAGCCGGCGAACGTGAGAATTCCCTCCGACGCGAGGAAGTCGCTCATCGGCGGGTACACGTCCTGGTCGGACCCCTGAACGTCATGTCCCTTCGACTTCAGCATGGCCGCCAGCGTGGCCATCGCGGTGCCGCATACGCCGATCAGGTGCAGTTTGCTCACTGGACGGCCGCCTCCTCGATGACGAGGCGCGGCCGCGGGTTGGCGAGCACGCGCGCGGTCACGCCGAAGGGGAGCGTCATCGCCGGGCCGGACGTGTGGCCCGAGGGGAAGCCGATCAGGACCGGACCGGGAAAGTCGACGAAGAGGTCCGCCATCACGGCGCGGGCCGTCGGCTCGCCGGAGGCCTCATCGCAGTTGGGCAGTTCGCCGATCACCACCGCCGACGCGCGCGCCAGCAGACCCGACTGCGCGAGCTGGGTGACCATGCGATCCAGGCGGTACGGACGCTCGCCGACTTCGTCGAGGAACAGGATGTAGCCCTGCGGAGGCGCGAAGGCGAAGGGTGTACCGAGCGAGGCGAGCAACTGGGTCAGCGTGCCGCCGAGCAGCGGCCCGGCCGCCTCCCCTTCTCGGAGCGATTCGAGGCCCTGTGGCGTCAGCTCCCCAGCCGGCTCACGCCGGCAGAGGGTCCTGACGAACGAATCCTCGTCGTAGCCCGCCACGCCGCGCCCCAGCCGGCCGGCCAGCATCGGTCCGTGAAACGCGACGAGATCGCACCCGAGCGTGAGGAAGGTCAGCATCGACGTGAGATCGCTGTAGCCGATGAAGGGCTTGCACGCGCGCCGCGCCTCGTCGCGGTCGAGGAGCGGGAGCAGCTGCGCGCTGCCGTAGCCGCCGCGGACCCCAATCACGCCGGCGATTGACGGATCGCGCCACGCGGCGTGAATCGCCGCGGCCCGCACCGCTGGCGGGCCGGCCACATAGCGCTGCCGCGCGAAGACCGATTCGTCGTAGACGGGCACGAACCCGAGGCGCCGGATCTCCTCCAGGCCGCTCTCGAATTCCTCGCGGGTGAACGGGCTGGCGGGGGCGACGATCGCGAGGCGGTCGCCGGGGGTCAGGGCGCGGGGCTTCCGCATCACAGGAAGCGCGCCATCTCCTCGGCGATCGCGCGGTGCTCGTCGCGGCCGAGCGCATCGCGCAGCGCGCGCCCGCCGGCAGGCTTGGCGGCGACCGGCGACGCGAGAAACCGTTCCTTCGCGCGCCGCTGGCGCGTCAGCGCGTCCTCGACGCGCGCGAAGGGAAGGCGCTCCTGCTCGACCGCGTGGATGAGCGCTTCGAGCGCGGCGGCCTGCGTCTGGTGATCGCCGCTGCAGATCAGGGCGCCGTCGCACCCGGCCTCGATGGCCATGACGGCGGCTTCCGGCACGTCGTAGCCGGCGGCGATCGCCTTCATCTCGAGATCGTCGCTGAGGATTACGCCGTCGTACCGCAGCTCGCGGCGCAAGAGGTCGGTCACGATGTGGCGCGACAACGACGCCGGCCGCTGCTCGTCGAGCGACGGCACCAGGACATGCGCAGTCATGATCGTGGCCACGCCGGCTGCGATCGCCGCCTTGAACGGCACGAACTCCACGCGGCGCAGACGGTCGGGCGGGTGCTCCACGAGCGGCAGCTCGAAATGCGAATCGGCGCTCGTATCGCCATGACCCGGGAAATGCTTCCCGCAGGCGGCGATCCCTTCCGCCTGCAGCGTGCGGACGATGGCGCTCCCGAGGCGCGCGACATCCTCGGCCGTTTCCGCCAGCGCGCGATCGCCGATCACCGGGTTCTTCGAGTTCGTGTGGATGTCGAGCACCGGCGCGTAGTCGAGGGTGATGCCGACCGTTTTCAGCTCCGAGGCCAGCGCGCGCGCGAACCGTTCCGCCAGCTTCACATCGCCGCAGCGCCCGAGCGTCGCCATCGGCGGCCACTCGGTGAACGGCGCCTTGAGCCTGGCGACGCGGCCGCCTTCCTGATCCACCGACACCCACGCCGGCAGATCAGGCAGCAGACGCGCGGCGTCGAACGCCACCTCCGCCACCTGCTCCG
>JAYVYV010000453.1:0-7042 GCA_043783985.1 Acidobacteriota bacterium
GTTTCAGGGGCCCGAAGATGCTGACCCGCGCCTCGACGCCCGAGATGACGCGCGTCACCGTGACATAGATCTCGGGGTTGAGATCGCCGCGGAAGTTGATCGAGCTCGACTCGATCACGTTGAAGCTGCGCCCCTGGAAGGCATAGGTCCCGGTAATCTGGTCGAACGATCCGGTGACCGACAGCGGCTGTGCGGGATCCTTGTAGAGGTAGAGATCCCCGCGCACCCGCAGGTTGATGTCGCCGAGGCCGATCGGCGTGTCCTGTGAGATCTGCACGCTGTCGCCGACCAGCCGGAGCGTCGCCGGCACGTGCAGCGCCAGATCGAGGCCGAGGCGATCCCACGGGTTGAGCGCCGCCACCGCGTCGACCCCGCTGATCCTGGTTTGCTCGGTCGCGTAGGGCTGAAACAGGGTGCGGGTCAGGATCTCGTCGACCCGCAGCGTGCCGCTGACGAGGGTGACGTCGCCGGCGATGCGCGGCGACTCGTAGCGGCCCTGCAGCCGAACCGCCGCGTCGACGTTGATCGTGCCCAGCTCGTTGCGCATCACCTCGAAGTGGCGCGCGGTCCCTTCGATCTGCAGCTCGCCGACGCGCAGTTCGTGGGTGCCGAGGCTGCCGTGGACGTCGAGCGGCCGGCCGTCGGCGTCTTCGACGTGCAGGGAGTCCACGGTGATGCGATCGGTCGTGAGCGTCAGCGCCGCGCGCGTGTTCTTGTACTTGGATCCGGTCGGCACGACGAGGAATGCCGCGTTGGCGATGGCGACGGCACCGCTGATGTGCGGATCGCGGCTCGTGCCGACGGCCTTCACGTCGAGCGTGATGTCGCCGCTCACGTTGCGGACGACGTCGGTGATCCCTTCGATCAGACCGAGGTTGATCGTGCTCGACTTGATGGCGAGGTCGATCGGCTGCTCGGGGCTGTCGCCGCTCATCAGCCCGAGCGGCACGGTGCCGACGGCGGTGATCCAGACGCCGGGCGCCTGGTCGAGCCGCGCGTCGATGTCGAACGTCTGTCCGGCGTAGGTGAACCGCGCCTCCAGCTTCTGATAGCTGACGCGCTCGACGCGGCCGTTGACGATCGTCAGCGTCCCGCTCGCTTCCGGCCGCTCGCGCGTCCCGCGGATCGTCGCGTCGAGATCGACGATGCCGCCGTAGCGCGTGGGCCGTTCGAAGGCGGCCTGGAGCGTGTCCAGGAAGAGATGCGTCGCGGTCACGTGCAGCGCGCCCCGGCCGTCGCGCCGCCAGGTGCCTCCGATGCCCACCCGCTCGCCGTTGGCGCCGGCGATCAGCTCGAGCGGCGTCACCGCCACCTGCTCGTCACTCCACGAGACGGTCGGCGCCGTGGCCGCCGGCGCCAGCCGCCATGGCACCCGGCCGAGCGTCACGGTGAGGTCGACGAGCGAGGCCTCACGCTGTTCGAGCCGCAGGTCGACCGTTCCGGCGAGCCGCCCGTCGCGCCCGCCCCGTTGTTTCAGGCCCAGGTCGAAACGGGCCCGTCCGGCGTCGTACGTCACGGTGCCCGACGCCTCCTGCAGCGCCTGACCGAGCACGGTCAGGAATTCGCCGCGCCCCGTCACGCGCCCGATCGCGCGCGCGCCGTCGCCGGACGGCACCGTCACGTCGTACTGCCCGGTCATCGTCAACGCGTTGAGGTCCGACACGTCGAGTTGCGCGATGGAGACGTCGCCGGCCGCGCGCAGCGCCGTCCACGGTCCGGTGAGCCGTCCCGTCGTGGCCAGCGTTCCGCCGGCCACCTGTCCCGTCAACCATTGCAGCTGGGCGAGGTCGGCGCGAGTTAGTTCGTAGCTGAAGTCCGACGTCGCGTCATTCGTAAAGGCGACGGTCCCGTGGCCCCGCCCGACTACCGCCGGACCGCTCAGCGTGATTTCCGAAACCGTCAACATCGAATCGCGGAGGGTGGCGTTCACGCCGGCCGCCTCGAGGCGCACCTCGCGCACGCGAGACGGACCGAGCGTGAGCGTGCCGTTCACATCGTAGTCCGCGAGCGTGACCGGCCGCGTCAGCAGGTCGCGGACCGTTGCCGTCACCGTGCCGCTCCCGGTGAGCGACGACTCGAGTCTCGGATCGGCGAAGGGGATGGACGGATCGACGCCCGCCAGGCGGCCGTCAAACGAGGCGCGCAGCGTGCCGCCGTCGATCGCGATCGACACGTCGGCGTCGGAGAGCGTGCCCGCGAAGAGATCCGCGCGCGACAGGCGCCCGCCCCCGGTCAGCGCAAGGGTGGCGGCGCTCGTGCCCGAACCGTCCACACGGAAGTGCCCGGACAGCGTGCCGGCATATCTCGGCTGCTGCAGCCACGCGACATCGAGCCCCTCGCCGAACCGGCGCAGGTTGATGCCGTCGATCTCCCCGTCGCCGGAGAAGCGAAGCGGCTTCTCCCGGGTGTCGATCGACCCCACGGTCCCGTCGCCGATGCGCGCGCCGAGGAATTCCGACGGGGCGAACGTCGCGCGACCGAGGATGAACGGTTCCGAAAAGCGTCCGGTCACGTCGTAGTCGAACGTCAGCAGGCTCTCGACGCGGGGTACGGGCACCGTGGCCGGCACGCGCCGCAGGTCGATCCCGGTCGTGCGTCCCTGGAACTGGAAGGGAAACGGCGCGTCGATGCCGATGGTGGCGCCGCGCGCCGTCACGGCGGCACCGTACGCCGTCGCGTCCGCTTCCGCAATCAGGACCTGGGTCGCGGTGAGCTGCCCCCGCGCCCGGACGTTGTCGGCGGCGTATTGCATGTACATCGCGTGCGGTCCCTCGAACGCGTACATGCCGCGCGGAAAATGCCTTCCGAGCTCGAGGGCAAGATCGAACCTCACGTGGCCGGTGATGTCCGACGGCCGATCGCCGCGATTGAGCCAGCGGGCGAGGTTCAGACGGTCGATGTCGACCGCGCCGGCACCGTGCCACCCCGGCACGGACGTGTCGAGCGTCAGCCGGCCCCGCACGCCTCCGCCCGTGCCGGAGAGCCGGAGCTCGGTGGCGAGCGCGTTCACCGGGCCCTTCAATGACGTCTCGAACGACGCGTCAACCGCGATGTTCCGGAGGCCGCGAATCACGCCGGCCCATTCCTGGAACGCGAACCTCGGCGCGCGCACCTGCAGATCGAGCACCGTCGGCTTCGTCTCGGTGTCGACCGATCCGTCCAGCGTATAGGTGGACCGCGCCGTCTGCACCGTGAAGCGATCGAAGAACCAGCCGTTCGGGCCGCGGCCGAGCGTCCCCGTCAGCGGGTTCACCGACAGATCCGGCTCGTGGCCGATCCAGGAGACGCGCTTGAAGTTCAGCGTCCACCGGACGGGGAAGTAGGCGAACGAGAACAGCGCGTTCAACTGCTGAAAGTCGGTGGGCACGTGCGCCGGTCCGAAGTCGAGCGGGTCCTGCAGCGAGATGCGCCCATCGACCACCTCGATGGACTGAATCTGGATCGGCCGATTGGGACCGGTGCGGTCCTGTTCGCGCGAGTCGCGCTTCACGAGCGCGCCAAGGTCCCAGCGTCCGTCGGCCATCTTCGCGCCGACGACGTAGGGGCGGGTGAGGCGGACGCTGCGGATCACCACGCCTTTTTGCACCAGTTCCCGGATGCTGTAGCTGAGCGCGACCTCGTCAATCCGGATCAGGGTGCGGCCGCCACGGGACAGGGAGATGTCGCCGAGCTGCAAGCCGCGAAGCAGCGAGCCTTCCAGCCGGCCGATGCTGAGCGTCGCCGTGAGGTACTGGTTTGCCTGGCGGACGATCAGATCGCGGAGGCGGTTCTTGGCCCACTCGGTTTCCACCAGGCTCAGGGCGATCAGGACGATCACGAGGACGAGGGCGACAAGGCCGATCATCACCTTGCCGAGCGTCGAGGAAATGGACCGAAGCCGTCGCAGTCGTGGCACCTGACGTTCAGTGTATCAACCGGCGTGCCGGACCGACTCAGCGGCAGCGTGCGGTTCCGGGGTATCCTGCTCGACGCGTCCAGATGCCAAAAGTTTCCGCGCACGACGCGGCGCTCGGCGCCCTCGCGACATGCCTCCTGTTCGTTGTCCTTTTCTGGCGCCTCGGGACACCGACCTTCTGGGATCCCGACGAGGCGCACTACGCCGAAACGACCCGGGAAATGATCGCCACCGCCGACTGGTCGGCGCCCTTCTATAATGAACAGCCGTTTTTCGACAAACCGGCCCTGTTCCACCAGCTGCAGGGCACCGCGATGCGGCTGGTCAGCGATCCCGAGCTCGGCGCCCGCCTCGTGCCCGCGCTCGCCGCGTTCGGGCTGGTGGCGATCACGCTGTGGTTCGGCGCGGTCATGGTGTCCCGCGACGTCGGCATCGTCGGCGGGCTGATGCTCGCCGGATGCCCGGGCGTGTTCGGCCTGGCGCGCTACGCGATCCTGGACACGCTGTTCACGCTGTTCATGTTCGGCGGCGCGGCCTGCCTCGCGGTCTCCGCGCTTCGCGATCGTCCGCGGCTGCAGTGGCTGGGGTACGTCGCCATCGGGTTGGGCGTGCAGACGAAAGGACCGATCGCGGTCGTGCTGTGCGGTCTCGCGATGCTGCTGTTGATGGCGTGCTCGGCCGACCTGAGACGCCGGCTCCTCGGCCTGCACTGGGCGCTCGGCCTGGTCGTCATCGCCGCGGTGTCGTCGTGGTGGTTCGTCTACATGTACGCGCGGTTCGGGGACGGCTTCGTGAACGGCTACATCCTCGACGAAAATGTGCGTCTGTTTGCGGGGAGCCGCTTCGCGAACCAGCCGGGCTTCGGCTTCTACTTTCAGATTCTCGCGGCCGCGCTGCTGCCATGGACCGGCCTGCTGATCGGGCGCCTGATCGACGACGTGCGGGCGCTGATGCGCGGGGAACGGCTCGACGGCGTCGAGACGATGCTCTGGGGCTGGACGGCGGCGGTCGTGGGGTTCTTCACGCTGTCCACGTTCAAGCTCGATCACTACGTGTTTCCGGCGGCGCCTGCGCTGTGCCTGCTCTGCGCGCGCGCGTGGTCGGATCTGCGGACCGATGATCCACGGCGCCGGCACCGCGCGACGCGCGTGGGGTTTTGTCTGGTCGGTCCGCTGCTCGTCGCGATCGGCGGGGTCTGCGCGTATCTGCTGAGCGCGCGGCTCGCCTTGCCCCCGGGGGCCGTCGTGGTGCCCGTGGCCCTCACGCTCGCCGGCGTCGCCGTCATCGTCGGGGCCGTGATGCGGCGTGCGCGGCCGCCGCAGGTGCCCTGGCTGGTGACGGGTGCGCTCGTCGCGACCTACGCCGGGCTGATCCTCTTCGTGCTTCCGGCGCTCGAGCAGCGCAAGGTCATCCCCGACGTGGCGCAGTGGGTGGCCGCGCGGGCGCGCCCGACCGATCGCGTGGGGAGCTTCAAACTGAACCGGTGGAACCCGGCGTACCGCTTCTACATCGGCCGTCATCTCGCGTTCCTCGAAGACGCCGCACAGGCCGAGGCGTTCTTCCGCGCGCCGCGGCCGTTTTACTGTGTGATGCGCGGCGATGAGTACGACGCGTTCGCCGCCCACGGCATCCCGCTCACGATCGTGTACGAGCGGGAAGGGATGTGGGCGACCTCGGGCCGGGCGTTGTGGCGCAGCGCCACGCCGCTCACGCGCTTCGTCGTCGTCTCCGGCGGCGGGGAGTAGAATCACGGCATGCCGCGACTCGTGAAGTGTTGCGTCGTCGCCCTGCTGCTCGCCGTTCCGGCGATGGCAATCGCCCAGCGCGGCGCCGGCGCGCCCGAACCGGCGAGCGCCGGACCCTTCGGTGCGCTGCGCTGGCGGAGCCTCGGCCCCGCGCGCGGAGGACGCTCGATCGCGGTCGCGGGCACCGACGCCAGGCCGTACGAGTACTTCATGGGCGCGACGGGCGGCGGCGTGTGGAAGACGACCGACGCCGGCATCACGTGGAAGCCGGTCAGCGACGGGCTCATCAACCATTCCTCGGTGGGTGCGGTCGCCGTCTCCGCTTCGAACCCCGACGTGGTCTACATCGGTACGGGAGAGGCCGACATCCGCGGCAACATCATCCAGGGCGGCGGGGCGTACAAGTCGGCCGACGGCGGCAAGACGTGGGCGCACATCGGCCTCGCCGACACGCAGGTCATCGCCAAGATACGGGTGCATCCGTCAAATCCGGATCTCGTCTACGTCGCGGCGTTCGGTCACCACGCCGCGCCGAACCCCGACCGCGGCGTGTACCGATCGAAGGATGGCGGGAAGACGTGGAACAAGATCCTCTTCCGCGACAACCGGACCGGCGCCAACGAGCTGGTCCTCGATCCGAAGAACCCGCAGGTGATCTACGTCGCTTTGTGGGAGGCGTACCGGAACGCGTTCGAGATGTCGAGCGGCGGCCCCGGCAGCGGCCTCTTCAAATCGACCGACGGCGGCGATCACTGGACCGAGATCTCGCGCAACCCCGGGCTGCCCAGGTCCATGCTCGGCAAGATCGGCCTCTCCGTCTCCGGCGCAGACTCGAACCGCCTCTACGCGCAGATTGAAGCGGAGGACGGCGGCTTCTTTCTATCCGACGATGCGGGCGCGACCTGGAAGAAGGTGAACGAGCGGCGCGATCTGCGCCAGCGCGCGTTCTACTATTCGCGCGTCTACGCCGACCCGAAAGTCACGGACACGGTCTGGGTGCTGAACGTCAACATCTACAAGTCCATCGACGCCGGCAAGACGTGGAAGACGAGCAGCGTCCCGCACGGCGACAACCACGACATGTGGATCGCGTCGAACGACTCGAACCGGATGATCGAGGCCAACGACGGCGGCGCCACGATCTCGGTCAACGGCGGTGAGACGTGGACGCCGGAGCTGATGCCGACCGCGCAGTTCTATCACGTGATCACGACCAGGCACGTGCCGTATCACATCTGCGGTGCGCAGCAGGACAACAGCACCGCGTGCGTGTCGAGCGCGCCGGCGCAAGGCGGCCCGGGCGGATCCGGCGCGGATCAGGTGTTCTATTCCGTCGGCGGCGGCGAGAGCGGCTACATCGCCAGCGACCCTCGCAGCCCAGACATTTTCTACGCCGGCAGCT
>JAYVYV010000454.1:0-2775 GCA_043783985.1 Acidobacteriota bacterium
TCGCGCACCCGTTACTTCTGCGCCGCTTTCTGCTTCGCCCACCGTACTTTCTGGGCGTTCGAGATCGCCTTGCGCGCCTTCGCCGACATCTTCCGCCGCTTCTTCGGAGCCGGCTTGCCGGCCACCGCCGCCATGACCGCTCTGCCGCCTTTCGAGACCGCGGCCATGCCGCGCGCCACGCCGCCTTTGCGTCCGGCGAGATGCGGGAAGTTCTTCACGAGGGCGGCGATCTCCGCCTTCAACTCTTCGTACTTGTGTTCGGCGCCCTTGAGCGCCATGTCGAGGATGTGGGATGAGTGCTTGGCCATGTGGAGATTCTAGCAGGAGAGGCTAGAACTCGAAGTCCACTGAAAACTGGACGTGGCGCGCCGAGGCGGCTTCGACGGCCCGGCCGAAGCCCGCGCGCGGCGACGCGCCGATGCCGTGAACGCCGTTGAGCTGCGTGACATTCGTACGGTTCAGGACGTTGAACGCCTCGACGACCAGGTCAAGTTTTCCGTGAGGCTTGATCGTGAAGAATTTCAATACCCGGAGGTCCAGCGTCGCCGACGCGGGCAACCGCAGGCTGTTTCGAGCGAATCCTGGCGGGCGATCGGTCAGCGGAAACGCGTGGGTCCCGGTCACATCGGCTCCCACGGTGGGGTTCACGGGTCGACCGGAACCGAAGGTAAAAATGGGCGCCAGTTCGACATGGCTCAACGCCCGCTCCCACCACGCCGGCAATTCGCCAGGCGTCCTGTCTTCCTCGTCCCCAATCGGCAGGTCGAAGAGCGCGCTGGCTACGAACCGGTGACGTTCGTCGTACCGCGAATCGGCGAGCTCGTCGCCGAGCGCGTACGGGTTTTGGGGCTGCTCGTCAAAATCAGACGCGGTATCGGTCGTATGCGACCAGGTGTAGGCTGCCGACCATGCCACCTCGTGGGAGAGCCGACGGTTGACGGTGGCGGTCGTGCCGCGGTACGTCGACGTCGCCGACGGCTGCAGTTCGAAGATGTCGTTCCGGGCGGGATCGAGCCGACGCAAACCAAACGGCTCGCGATCGGATTGAACACCGGGCGGCGTCAGGTTGGTGTTGACCGTTCGCGGCAGGTCGTGGCCGCGGACGAACAGATAATTGACGGCGGCCGTCAGATCCGACGTGATGCCGCGTTCCACGCCGAGGCTGGCCTGCCGACTCGCTGACTCCCAGCTTCCCGGCCGAACCGTGTAAATGGACGGCGCGACGCCGACGAGAGGTGCGCTCGACGCGCCTCCCTGGTTCGAGCCGAGCACCGACGCGGCCAGAGAACCGTCGACCACTTGCTCCCGTCCGTTGTGGCCGTCGACCAACAACGGCCGCTCGAGCGAACCCAGGACGATCCGATCGGCGAAGGTGCCTGCGCCGCCGCGAATCACCCAATTGGCGGCCGGCACCCATGCCATTCCGATTCGCGGACTGAACTGCCGATTGGTGATCCGCAAGACCGAGGGCAACGCCAGCGCATCGAACCTGACGCCGGCGTCAATCGAGACGGTCGGCCGCGGTGTCCAGTGGTCCTGCACGAAGGCGCCCGCGCGGAGGGCGCTCAGATCGAGAGTGGGGTCGCCGAACGCTTGACGGAGGGCCTCCGGTCGTCCGGCCAGAAACGCATCGATCGACGCAAACGTGTACAAGCCGCCCGAGCCATCCACTCCCTGTCCGGTGATGCCGATGCGAGTGACGGTGAATCCGGCCTTGAAGAAATGGCGCTCGTCGGTTCGGGCCAGCGTGTCGCCGAGCTCGACGTAGGCCTGATCGTGGTGGTCGTTGCCCGCGTACGGCCGCCCAAAGTCGACGACGCCAGGAATCACGATGCCTGGTCCGGAGGATTCCTGGGTGTGACGGCGAACACGGCGCGTCGCGAGCTGGCCGCGCCCCTCGTTGGTCATCCTCGGGCTGAGAACCGTCGTCCACGACCCGGTGACCGCGACGTCGCGCGTGCCGCTGCTTCCGTGCGAGCTGAGATCGGTCAGCCCGCCGCTATTGAATGCGTCGCCCCCTTCATCGGTGTTCGTGCCCGCGACGCGAAACATCAGGGAGGTCGGCGGATTCAGCTGGTGGGTGACCTTGGCCGACAGTTCGGTCTCGTCGAGCGCGGTGGGAAACAATCCGCTCGTCAACCGCCGCGTGGCGAGACGCGGGAGGCCGCCGGCAGCCAGGAACGCGTCGATCGTGGACGCTGTCGGTTTCCCGACGTCTGACGCCGCTTCGCCCCGCGTGTACTCCTGTTCGGCCACAGCATAATAGAACGTCCGGTCCTTCGCCACAGGGCCGCCCAGCGCGAGCCCGCCGCGGTACCGCGTCAACGACGGCCGCACGCCCCCGGCGTCCTCGAGCTTCGGCAGCGCGTTGAGCCGCCCCGACTGTCCGAAGAGGAACGCATCGCCATGCAGCGTGTTCGTCCCGCTCTTGGTGACGACGTTG
Source organism: Acidobacteriota bacterium (assembly GCA_043783985.1). GTDB lineage: Bacteria > Acidobacteriota > Vicinamibacteria > Vicinamibacterales > CAVVIG01 > CAVQFC01. Next base: position 2,444 of record JAYVYV010000454.1, read on the forward strand.
ATGGCGCCGCCGGATGCACCGCCGTTCTCGGCATTCCAGCCGTTGGTCACCACCTGAAATTCCCGCACGATCTCCAGCGACAGCTCCGTCCGGCCCGCGCCGCTGAACTCGTCGTTGTTGTCGAGCCCGTCGATGGTGAGCATGTTGCTGCGCGGACGTAAGCCGGCAAAGCTGAACCCGCTGTCGGGCAGCGAGGACGAGCCCGACCGGCCGCCGGGCAGCGAAGGGGCCACACCGGCGGCCAGAAGCGCGAACTCGAGGTAGTTGCGGCTGCGCACGGGCAGCTCCTCGATCCGCTCGGTGTCGATCACGGTCGAGACCGACGTTCGCGA
>JAYVYV010000455.1:0-7036 GCA_043783985.1 Acidobacteriota bacterium
CTCGCCGCGCGCCATCTTGGCGCTATCGTGGACGATGAGCACGGGCCCCATCATGAACTCACCGTTCACCGACACCGGATCCGGGAAGTTGACGATCGCCCACTGTTTGTCCGATCCCACGTAATTGTTGCCGCGGGCTGCGAGGGTTCTGGCGCCGACCGACGCGATGAGCAGGAACACAGCGACGACGATTCTTGACCGCATGAAACCCTCCTTGCGATGACGTCCGGTTGCCTGTTTCCGAGAATCCGGCAAGAACGTCGGATTTACCTACGAGAACGCAATGGCCGTGCCGCGGACGAGTTGTTACCAGTCGATCCTTGCGTTTGGATTTCGGAAGATCTTCATCCACTCCGCCGCGCACGCTTTGTGGTACGCGAGACTCGCCCTCAAGAGAGGTTGGAGACAGGTCTCGCCCTCCACTCCAACGACCGAACATCCCGATTCAAGACACGGATCGTTCTGCGCCGCGCAGTCTTCGGTGTATTGCTTCTCGATGTTCGCGCAGGCTTCGAGGTAGGGCCGCCGGTATTCGGGCTTCAGCAAACTCGCCAACGTACCTTTCGGGAGATGACCTTCCGCAGCGAACGTCATGAGGTCCTCCGGAGAGCGCACCGTCCGGTCTGGATCGATGAGGCGATAGGTACCGTCCATGAGTGGCCTCTTGCTTTCTTGACGGGCTGCCGGTCTTTCAGCAGTCAGGTCCTTGTCAATGTGCGTTGGTTGCGCTCGGCACGCCGTGGCCCTCGGTGTCGCCGACGAATTGATATTCCATCAGCACGCAACCAACACCCATCTCCGTGTTCGGCCGGGTTCTCAGAGTGAATTTGTACACCTCGTTCCGGCGAACCGGGACGCAATCAAACGCGGCGATCTCCTCGGTCGGCCCGACCGTGGGTCCGACGAGACGCACTGTCGTGCACGGCTCACCGCGCGCCATCTTGGAGTCGTCGTGGGTGAAAAGCACCGGGCCCTGGACGATGGTCGACCCAATCAACGTCGGTTCCACCAGGTAGACAACGGCCCATTGACGCCTTGGCGCGATGCCATCCCCGCTCGTCGCGATGGTGCCCACGCCAAGGACGCCTACGAGCAACCATATGACCGCAAGAAGTCGAGAGCGCATGTCACCCTCCTTCCAGGCGTCGGTGTCCGTCAGCTGCCGATAATCCGGCATGCCAATCGAATTGTCAGTGGATAGCGCAACAGATGTGCCGCGAGACACACTTGCAACGCACCGGGATATCCCAATGCCACGGTGGCCGTGCCTTTGTGCGCGAACGAGCCGGTCCCGCGTGTGTGCGTCGCGACACAACACGACTGTGGCAAGACGGCCGGGCGCCTGCAGTTCTGGCGCCTGAGCCCGCCGGCGTCAGACCGACCGGATCATGGTCAACAGCATCTTGAACCGCGTGCGCGCACTGACAGCGTGCGGCTGATTGGCCGGCATCAGCACCATCTCGCCCGCCGACACCGTGAGCGGCGTGCCGGCAATGGTGATGTCGGCCTCCCCCTCCAGCACGTGCGCCACGGCGTCGAACGGCGCCGTGTGCTCGCTCAAGGACTGGCCGGCGTCGAACGCGAACAGCGACAGGGTGCCGCCGGCGCGTTTGAGAAGCGTGCGGCTGACCACCGCCCCGTCCTGGTATCCGGCCAGCTCCAGCGGAAGGACGGGTGCGGCATCCGGCAGTTCAGATTGCGTCGCCATGATTTCCTCTCGAGGCCATCGAACGGCCCGTGTTGAACATGAACAGCAGGAGCGCGGCCGCGTTGAGCAGGCCGCCCCAGACCCGCCATCGTCCCAGACTGTCGACCAGATCCCCGACGACTCGCAGGATCAAGGAGAGGTGCAGGACGCCGACGTGCAGATAGAACGACGTGCGGTACTCGAGCGGGAGGCCGAGGACGGCGGGAAAAATGATCGGCGCGTGCGCGAACACCATCGAGATCACGAAGCCGAGGAGCACGGCATGGAGCATCGCATCGTACAGCAAACCCGGCATCGCGACACCGGTGACGGCCGCGATGGTACCGCCCACACCCAGCCACGCGTAGCCGCCGAGCAGGCAGACCGCCATGAACCGCGTCACGCCGCGCTGACGGACCGTCCGCCTCGCGACGTCGTGACGCGCCAGCCAACATGTCAGCGCGATGAGTCCCACGCCCAGTGCGCGGACGCCTGGCTCCGGCCACCACGTCGCCGCAACCACGCCACCGAGGACCGTCACCATCGCAAGAACGAACGCCCGGCGGACGGCACGCGTCGGCCGCAACACGCGACTCAGCTCGAGCCGCTCGCCGGCGATCGTCAGCACCAGGAACGCCAGCCACCAGAACACGACACGAAACATCGGCGCGCCGCCGAGCCATTGCGCGTTGCCAGTTGTCCAGCACAGCGCGCCCATCGTCATCGTCGCGATGAAGAGCGACGCGTGCCGTCGCCACACGACCACGAAGATCGCAACCATGACGAGGCTGCCGGCCGTGATCAGCACCGGCCCGAATGCGCCGATGGGACCGAGGTCCAGCATGAGAGCGCCCGAGGCGACGAGCACCGGTGCGGCATACCCCCATGGGGAGCCGAGGGCGACCGCCCGCTCGAGGCTGATGAGCGTGCCCAGAAACCCGCAGACCATCAGCGGCCCATGCGCGATCAACTGGTCCTGCCACGGCAGCGGCAGATTCCATCCAAGCCGCACCAGCCCGAGCCACACCCCGCACGCCATGGACAGCAGCGCGACGAACAACATCGGCACTCGCCGTGCCGCCAGCCGCATCAGCGCGGGCCTTCGTCGAGCTGCCGCCGGGCCTCGTCCGACATCATGTCGGGATCCCACGGGGGCTCCCACTCGATCGTGATGTCGACGCGCACCACGTCCGGGACGCGCTGGCGGATCACCGACGTGACGAGCTCTTTCAGGTAATCCACCAACGGGCACGTGGGGCTCGTCATCGTCATCGCGATACGGGCGCGCGTCCCTTCCACCTCGATGCGATAGACGAGCCCGAGGTCCACGATGTTGACGCCGATCTCGGGATCGACGACAAAGCGCAGCGCCTCGCGGATGTCAGTGCCGGTCGCCATGCGCTCCATCATCCCTCACGACCTTTTGCCTGCGTGCTATGTTTCGCGCATGGACCCTCTCGCAGGCTCGCAGTGGAGCGCCCCGGGCACCGTGGCGGGATTCGCGAAGTCGGCTCCGAACGCCGTCCTGATGACATTCGCGGAGGAAGAACGGCGGCGCGCCGGGAACGCGTGGGTGCTCGACCTCGGCTGCGGCGCGGGACGCAACGCCGTTCCGCTCGCGCGCCTCGGCTGGAAGGTGGTCGGCATCGACCTGTCGTGGCCCATGCTCTGCGCCGCCGCCGCGCGCGCGCGGGCGGATCGACTCGACGATCGGCTTCACCTGGTCCTGGCGCCGATGGAGAGTATTCCCGCGAGGGACCGCAGCGTCGACCTCGTGATCGCGCACGGCATCTGGAACCTCGCGCGCTCCGTCGTGCAGTTCCGGCGCGCGCTCGGCGAGGCGGCCCGTGTGGCCAAGCCGGGGGCGGGACTGTTCGTCTTCACCTTCTCGCGGAACACCTTCCCTCCAGAGACGGAGCCCGTGGCCGGCGAATCGTTCGTGTTCACCCAGTTCTCCGGCGAGCCGCAGTGCTTTCTCACAGAGGCCCAGCTCGTCGCCGAGCTGGGTCGTGTCGGCTTCGCCCCGGATCCCGGCGTTCCTTGCCGCGAGTACAACCGGCCGCAGCCGGGGGCACTCTCCACCGGGACGATGCCGGTGATCTACGAAGCGGCGTTCCGCTATGGGCGCTGAGAGACGGTCCTCGCTGACGCGCAGCGATAGCCAGTGTTTTTGAATGCCACGCCGAATGCGTTGTGACGGCGACGTCGTGCGCGTCGATCTCCGGACCCCACTCGAGCTGGCGCTGTAGGGAATCGTGGAGCTCGGTGTCGGTCTGCCACAGCAAGCTGGTACCCATCGCCGTCTTTCGAAGCGGAGCCGCGCCTCTCCCGGCTTCAGCATGAAGCGCAAGCGGCGTTCCCTCGGCGGGCGCCCGGGCGCCGTGCGGCGCGGACGCCGGTTCGTCGACATAACGCCGGAATTCCGGCACGAGGATGACGGATCTTCGTGACTTGGCACATCGCGCGTTGGTGGTTCCCCAGTAAACGGCCGAAGGCCGACCCGGTCGGTGGTTTGCAGTCTCTTTTCTCGCTCGGGTCATGCGACGGCACTAGAGGCAGTCGGTCACTGCAGTCCGGCATCGTTCCGGCACAACGTGCGCTCCGCATGACCCGGCTTTCTCCTTCCCGCGTTTCAGGGACCTTGACAACTGCCCCCGACGTCTTCACGTTGAAGATGCCTCAAGTCTCAGCACATCGAGAACTCCCGGTACCTTAGGCAGTCGAGGATGTCGCCGTAGCCTCGCCCCGGACAAATGTGTTCATTGACGTTCTCACGATAGCGACTCTCGCGACGTGTGAACGGTCGTGGCGCGGCTAGCCCTCTTCGAACGCTCGCGCGATCTCGTCACGGTCGGGAGGTGCCAGCGACTCCACACGGCCGGCGACCGAGATCGTCAAGCCCTCACTGGCCGGCCGCACCTCACCGATCACTGAGGCAGTGACGCGCGCGTCCTGAAGCACCTTCATAACGTCGTCCGTGCCGGCGGGCGCCACAGCAATGAGCAGTGCACCCGATGCGATGAGTTTCAACGGATCGAGAGCCAACGCCTTGCAAATCGCCTCGGTCTCAGGAAATACGCGAATGTGCTCGCGAACAACTCGGAGCCCGAGCCCAAATGGCGCGACCAGCTCGAGCAGGCCGCTCGCAAGGCCTCCTTCGGTGGGATCGTCCATCGCATGAACAACCTCGCCCACTTCAGCGGCGGCGAGCGCTCCGGCCACCACACTGATGCCGGGGTCCACAAGCAATTGCGCGGCGCGTGTAAGCAGATCAACGCTGACCTTTCCCCGCAACCGCTCGACCTTCTCCCGCGCCAGAATGGCGGTGCCCTCGATGGCCACGCCGCGCGTCAGGAGGATGTCATCGCCAATCGCTATGCGATTCTTGCGCACGAGGCGCGCGGAAACGACCTCCCCGATCACCTGGCCGACGACGATCGGCCGGTTAAGGCCTTGCGTGATCTCCGTGTGCCCGCCACAGAGCGTGATGCGAAGCTCATCGCACGTGTTCTGAACATCGGCCATGATCGTTTCGACGAGCTGGGGTGTGGTGCCTTCCGGAAGGAGCAGCACCACAAAAAGCCACAAGGGCCTGGCGCCCATGACGGCCACGTCGTTGGCATTGACATGGACCGCATACCGCCCGACGTGATCGGCGGCAAACGTGATGGGGTCGGTCGAGATGACCAAGCAACGGTCGCCCGCATCGATGACGGCTGCGTCCTCGCCAATCTGGGGGCCGATGATGAGGCGAGGGTCACGCTGCGGAAGACGCGTGAGCAGCGATCGTAATTCGGCGAGGGGCAGCTTTCCGACAGGAAGAGACCGCTGGTATCGATCGTCCATTAGGGGATCAGAACCGTCAGCCGGGTCGTCATACCGGCAGGCTAACCTCCATCGATCTCCGCCCATCAATGCGGCGCCGCACGTTGGACAGCAACCTTGATGCGGCTCCGCTCGGATGGCCACCCATACCGGTCGGTCAGTAGTAGGCGCAGCGGGCGCGGGTGAACGGGTTCCGGCGCGTCATCAAACGCGTCTCGCTCAGCTGAAATAAAGCGCCATGGCCGCGACGACGACGAGCAATACGGCAACGATGATGGCCCACACCGTCGAGCCCAGACCGAACCGCGATGGTGAGGTGGTAGGCGCCATGTCTCAACCTCCGTTCTGACATACCTGTGCCGAAGCTCGCTCCACGCGCACGCAGCTCGGAAACCAGCCGCGGCCGCGTCCACTCTCTGCCGCTGGCTTTTTCGGTCGCCAGCTGGAATCGACAACACCACCATGGCGTTCGGCTCCGCACACTCGCGGCCGGCCCGCTCGAACAACGCCGACAACATGGCTATGGGATCGTCGGTCGGCATACCTCAGACTATCCGGAATCCGCCCGGCGGGATCACGCCCAGTGGCGCCGATCGACGAACGTCTGCGGCTCGAGGGGCCGACCCATCGGATAGACGGCGGCATCGCGCCGTGCCGACCAGAGCAGCACCCGGCCCACAGTGGGATCGATGATGCGCGACAGACCACCGATCTCTCGCTCGATCTGCCGTCGCAGATCGCTGATGCGCCCGCTGACCCGGGCATTGGACCCGCACAGGTACCGTTCCATTGCCCACAGCGCCGCGCCGTACCCGTGTCGCAGCTTCCCCGCCTCACTGGCCCAGCGGGCGCGGATACGCGGGCTGGCGTCGCGTTGGTATCGTTTCCATCCGTCGAACGTGGTGCGCATCATGCGGAACAGGCTGGGGCCGTTCGCGTCGAAATCGCGCCGGAACGCCGAGTCGAGCCAGGCCTTTGAGTCGTCGCGCTCGATGTGGGCGTGTGTGAAGTTGAACTTGTACTGCCCATGAATGTCGGCCGGATCCACGCCCGCGAGCATGCGCCCCTGCGCCTGCATCTCCAAGTGCAGCGGTGTACCGGGGATCGGCGTGTAGAGCATGAACTGATGGCAGTCCGCGTCGTGCGCGACCGCGTGCTCGATCTCCGCGCCCATGTTGGATGGCGTGTGGTGTTCCATCCCGATGATGGTCGACCCCTGGACGCGAATCCCGTGCGACTGGAGTTCGCGCGTCAGTGCGATCGTATCGGTGCCGGTCAGCTTCGTATACCCGGACTCGGCCGACTCGAATCCCATCCAGACCCAGCTCACGCCGAGCTCGACGAGCTGCCGCATCTCGTACTTCCGGATCACATTCGCAGACGAGAACACGAACATGCTCCAGGCCTTGTCGTGACGCTTCATGAGATCGAGCAGTTCGAGTGCGCGCTTCTTGTACAGCAGGAAGTTCTCGTCCATCATGAAGAACGTCTGGACATGAAGCCGGCGTTCGGCGTCGCACATGA
>JAYVYV010000456.1:0-20314 GCA_043783985.1 Acidobacteriota bacterium
GCCGTGATCGACCCAGCCGCGCGCCCGCCGGTATTCATCAGGTCGGCGATGTCGCTCTTGATCTGGTCTCTGTACTCGTCGAAGAGCGGCAGCGGCCACGCGCGGTCGCCGGCGCGGTTGGCGACGCCGCGCACGCGCTCCACCCAGTCGTCCGGCTTTCCGTAGATCCCGCTCGTCACCTTGCCGAGCGCGACGACGACGGCGCCGGTGAGCGTCGCGACGTCGACCAGGTGAGTGGCGCCGAGCTGCCGCGCATACCAGAGACCGTCGCCGAGGATGAGCCGGCCTTCCGCGTCGGTGTTGATCACCTCGACGGTCTTGCCCGACGCACTCGTCAGGACGTCGCCCGGCCGGATGGCTCTCCCGCCCGGCATGTTCTCCGCCGCCGGCACGACGCCGATGACGCGCATCGGAGCCTTCAGCAGCGCGATCGCTCGCATGGCGCAGGCGACGGCGGCGCCGCCGGCCATGTCGTCCTTCATCTGCTCCATCTTGTCGGCCGGTTTGATCGAGATGCCGCCGGTGTCGAACGTGATGCCCTTGCCGACCAGGCCGAGCACCGGCGTGCGCGGCGCGCCGGGCGGATCGTAGCGGAACACCATGACGCGCGGCGGCTCCTCGCTGCCGCGCGCGACCCCGAGCAGCAGACCCATGCCAAGCTTCTCGATCTGCGCCTCGTCGAGGATCTCGGTCGTGACGCCGACTTCGTTCGCCAGCGCCGTCGCGCGCCGAGCGAACTCGCGCGGCGGCAGGACGTTGCCCGGCTCGTTGGCGAGCTCACGCGCGAGGTTGCTGCACTCGCCCAGAATCCGTCCCCGTGCGACGGCGAGCTGCGCGTTCGCCCCTGCGCCGTCGACATCGTCGAGTGCGACGACCGTCCAGACGGGGGAAACGGCGGGCGGCGGGTCGTCGGTCTTGTAGCTGCCGCCGTAGAACTCGGCCAGCGTCAGCCCTTCGGCCACTGCCTGCGCGAGATCGGCGGCGGGGCCCTCTCCCCGCACGACGAAGGCGGCACGCGGCACGGCACGTTGTCGCGCGGCCAGTCCGGCGGCCGTCGCGAGTTTGCGTATGAGATCGGTTCCGCGCGGTCCCCCTCCGCCGCCGATGACCATGACGCGGCTCGCCCGCCAGTTCGTGCCGGCCAGTGGCGCCACGTACGACTCGTACGGTTTGGCCTGGAACTCTTTCGACGCCAGCACCCGTCCCAGTTCGCCGCCCGTCGCCGCGTCGAGATCGAACAGCGCGCCGGCCTCCTCGCCCTGGAACCAGGGCACGATCAACAGGTCGGCGTCGATGGCGGACAACGGGCCGCTGCTACAGGCCATAGGCGTCGGCGTCGGAGCTGGGCACATCTGGTTATTATCGCTGATGACGCTTGCCGGCGTCGATCCTGCGCAGTACAATTTGCACACAGTTCCTGTCGGGGGCGAGGACCAAGAATCATGGTGTACCTGCGGCGAACAGCGTGGGCCGGCGCGGCTTCTCTCGTCATGGCGGCTGCGCTCGCGGCGAGCCTCTCCGCTCAGAAAACCGGCAAAGACAGCAAAGACAAGGACCAGAAGGACCCGGCCGATCCGCGGCCGAAACTCTCCCTCAAGGCGCAGCCAATGATTGCGATGGCGCCCGCGCGGGTGGTGCTTACGGCTGAGCTGAGCGGCGGCGCGAACGATTTCGAGGACTTCTACTGCGCCGCCATCGAATGGGAGTGGGGCGACGGCACCAAGTCGGAGTCCTCCAGCGACTGCGCGCCGTACGAAGCCGGCAAGTCCGAAATCAAGCGGCGCTACACCGTGGAGCACGTCTTCCGTATGGGCGCCTACCGGGTGATGTTCCACCTCAAGCGCCACGACAAGGCGGTCGGCAATGCGACCGTCAGCATCCAGGTCCGCCCCGGCCTCCGCGACGGCGAGCCCTAGCTGCAGGCGGCCGTCCCCAAGGCGCGACCGCGCGGAGGCGTGACGGCCATCCCGGATTCCGACATGAAGGACGGCCGGCCGCCTGGGGCGGGCCGTTTTTCTCGAAACTCCGACACCAAACTCCGACACCAAACTCCGACACCACTGGTGTGGTTCCTAGGGCCGGGCCCTTTATGTAGGGTGAGCCGCGAGAGGCCGAGCCTTCACGGAACCGCGACAAAGGGAACGCGCGCAAAGCTCCCACTGTCGAAGCGGAACAGGCGAATCTCGGCTGGCGCCGATTGGAGACTGACGATGGCGTAGAGGTGACCCGGGTAGGCGAACTCGGCGACGTCGCGTGCGGACGGTTCGGCCGGCGAGGCCGGATGCGAGTGATAGAACCCGACAACCTCGAGCCCGCGCGCACGCGCCGCGCGAAGGGCCGCGAAATGATCCGCCGGGTCGATCAGGAATCGCGTATCTGGATGATCGGCGATGTTTCGGCCTCGCACCGCCTCGACGATCTCCTGCCCGAGCCCCAGCAGCAGCCCGCAGCACTCCTCTGGTGCGGCCTCGCGAGCGTGGCCGACGACAGCCCGCAATCCACAATCCGTAATCCGCAATCCGCAATCCGCGATCCGCAATTCAGAGCGCCTCGACCGCCATGGCGATCCCCATCCCGCCGCCGATGCACAGCGACGCCACCCCGTAGCGCAGCTTCCTCGCCCGCAGCGCGTAAACCAGCGTCGTCAAGACGCGCGCCCCGCTGGCCCCAATGGGATGCCCGAGGGCGATGGCGCCGCCGTTCACGTTGACCTTCGCGGCGTCGAGTCCCAGCTCGCGGACCACGGCGATTGATTGCGCGGCAAACGCCTCGTTCAGCTCGAAGAGATCGATGTCGCCTACCTTCAGCCCTGCGCGATCGAGCACCTTGCGCACCGCCGGGACGGGGCCGATGCCCATGACCCTGGGATCGACGCCGGTCGACACGTACGCCAGGATCCGGGCGAGAGGCTTCCCGTCCAGCGTCTTCGCCTTCTTCGCCGTCGTCACGACGAGCGCGGCGGCGCCGTCGTTGAGGCCGGAGGCGTTCCCGGCGGTGACCGTGCCGTCCTTCTTGAACGCCGGCTTCAGCGCGCCGAGCGTGTCGGCCGTCGTGCCCGCGCGCGGAAATTCATCCGTATCGACGAGACGCGGATCGCCTTTGCGCTGGGGGACGGGCACCGGAACGATCTCATCCCTGAACCGGCCCTCGGCAATCGCGCGCACGGCGCGCGCCTGGCTCTCGGCGGCGAACGCATCCTGATCCGCGCGCGACACGTTGTAGCGCGCGGCCACTTCTTCGGCCGTGACGCCCATGTGGGTCAGGCCGATGGCGCACGTCAGCCCTTCGTTCAGCATGGCGTCGATCGCCTCGGCGTGGCCCATGCGATAGCCCCAGCGCGCGCCCTTCAGCAGGTAGGGCGCGTTGGACATCGACTCGGTGCCGCCGGCGACCATCGCGTCCACGTAGCCGACGCGGATCGCTTCGACCGCGTGGACGACCGCCTGCATGCCCGATCCGCAGACGCGGTTGACCGTTTCGCCCGGCACCTCGACGGGCAGCCCGGCTTTGAGGCCCGCCTGCCGGGCGACGTTCATCCCATTGCCGGACTGGAGCACGCAGCCCATCACCGCGTCCCCGACGTCCGCCGGTGGGACGCCGGCTCGCGCGACGGCTTCACGAATCACAATCGCGCCGAGATCCACCGCGCTCATGTCTTTCAACGCGCCGCCGAACGCGCCGATGGGTGTGCGGCACGCGCTGAGAATCACGACCTGGAAGTCTTTGTCCATCCCGGAATTATAGTGCTACGATCTTTCGTATCATGACGACTCGCCTCTCCCGTTGGGTCGCGGCATCTCTTCTCGCGCTCCTTGGCGCGTCATCCGTTCTCGTCGCACAGGTCTTCAACCCGCAGGACACGATCCCATTCGACGCCGCCGTGCGGACGGCGGCGCTGCCCAACGGGCTCACCTACTTCATCCGGCAGAACCCGCGGCCGGCGCAGCGCGTCTCGATGCGCCTCGCCGTGAAGGCAGGATCGTTGTTCGAAGCCGACGATCAGCTGGGGCTCGCGCACCTGATCGAACACATGGCGTTCAACGGCAGCGCACACTTCAAGCCGGGCGAGCTCGTGTCGTATTTCGAGTCGGTCGGCGCGCGCCTCGGGCCCCACGTCAACGCGTACACCAGCTTCGACGAGACGGTCTACATGCTCGATCTTCCGAGCGACAAGCCGGACGTCGTGGAAAAAGGTCTGACCGCGCTCGCCGATTTCGCGGGCGGCCTCACCCTCTCGAAGGAAGAGGTCGACAAGGAGCGCGGCGTCGTCATCGAAGAATGGCGCGGCGGGCTGGGCGCCGGATCGCGGATCCGCGACAAGCAGTTCCCGGTGCTCTTCCACGACTCACGCTACGCCGGGCGTCTGCCGATCGGCAAGCCCGAGATCATCCGCACGGCGCCGGTCGGGCGGCTCCGCGCGTTCTACGACACGTGGTACCGGCCGGAGCGCATCGCGGTGATCGTCGTCGGCGACGTCGATGAGCGGAAGATCGAGCTGACGGTCCGGAGCCTGTTCTCGCCGCTGCAGGACCGCGCCGCAGCGGCCCCGCTCCCGGATCGCACGGTGCCGCTCCATCAGCAGCCGCTGATCAGTGTCGTCGCCGATTCCGAGGTAACCCAGTCGAACGTCCAGATCGTGCGCAAGCGGCCGCGCGAAGGCGACCAGAAAGTGGCCGACTACCGCCGCGATCTGATCGCGCGCACCATCGACCACATGATGGACGAGCGGTTCAGCGAGCTCGAACGCAAGCCGGACGCGAAGTTCCTTGGCGCCGGCGTCAGCAACGGCGGCCTGAGCCGCGATGTGTCGACGTTTACCATGGCGGCGCGTGTGCAGGACGGCAAGCTCGCGGACGGCCTGGGCGCGTTGGCGGTCGAGGCGCTTCGCGTACGCGAGTTCGGGTTCAACGGCACCGAGCTGGATCGCGCGAAGCAGTGGATGTCGGCCTCCTACGACCGCGCTTACAACGAGCGCGACAAGACCGAGAGCGCATCGTTCGCGCAGGAATACGTCAGCTACTTCCTCAACGACGAACCGAGCCCCGGCATCGTCTACGAATATCAGCTGGTGAAACAGCTGCTGCCGGGCATCCGCGAGGCCGACGCGTCCACGCTGGCGCGGTCGCTGCTGGGCGACGACAGCCGGGTCATCCTGGCGACCTCTCCGCAGAAGCCCGACATCACAATCCCGACCGAAGCCGAGTTAAAGGCCGCGATCGCAAGCGCCACCTCCGGACGCGTCACGCCGTGGACCGACACCAGCGCGACGCGCGGGCTCATGGAGCACCCGCCCGCGTCAGGCGCCGTCGTCTCCCGCCGCTCGATCGACAACGTCGGGGTCACCGTCGTCCGGTTCGCCAATGGCGTGGAAGCGTGGCTGAAGCCGACCGATTTCAAGAACGACCAGGTGGTGTTCGCGCTGAACGCGCCGGGCGGCTCCTCGCTCGCGCCGCCTGCCGACTATACGGAGGCGACGCTGGCGACGGCACTGGTGAGCACGGCGGGAGCCGGTGGATTGAAGGCGCTCGACCTGCAGAAAGTGCTGACCGGCAAGCTGGTGTCGGCGCGTCCCTACATCGGGTTGTCGTCGCACGGGCTGTCGGGAAGCGCTGCTCCGGCGCAGCTCGAAACCGCGCTGCAGCTCCTCTACCAGGAGTTCAGCGCGCCGGGAGACGATGAAGAATCCTTCGCCCTGCTGAAGAAACAGCTGGCGGCGGCGGTCGCGAACCGCGGCCGCGCGCCCGGGCAGCTGTTCGGCGAGAAGCTGTCGCAGGTGAACTCGTCGGGCCACTACACGTCGCAGCCGCTCACGCCGGAACGGGTGGAATCGCTGAGCCGTCAGAAGATGATCGCCTTCTACAGGGAGCGCTTCGCCAACGCCGCCGACTTCTCCTTTTTCATGGTCGGCGCGTTCAAGGTGGACGAGGCGATCCCGCTGCTCGCGCAGTACGTGGGCGCGCTCCCTTCCACGGGCAAGCCGACCTCGCAGTTCAAGGACGTGGGAATTCACTTTCCCGACGCGACGAGGCAGGAGAAGGTCGAAGCCGGCCGGGAGCCGCGCGGGCAGACGGTGATCAGTTTTTTCGCGGATCCTCCCATCGATCCGCAGGAGCAGGAAAAAATCATCGCCGCCACGACGGTGCTCGACATCGCGCTGCGCGACATCCTCCGCGAAGATCTCGGGCAGACCTACACGGTCCAGGTCGGACTCTCGCAGGCCCTGCCGCAGCGTGGCAGCGGCCACATAGAGGTGCGTTTCGGCGCGGCGCCGGAGAACCTGCCGCCGATGACGGCGCGCGTGATGCAGGAGATCAAGCGGCTGCAGCAGGAAGGGCCGTCGAAAGACCTGACGGATCGCGCGAAGGAAACCGCCCGGCGCGGGTACGAGACCGCGATGAAACAGAACGATTACTGGCTCGGACGGCTGCAGACCATCAAGACGTACGGCCGCGACCCTGGCGAGATCCTCACGCGCGGCACGCGCATCGACGCGGTGACGCCGCAGGTGCTGCAGGAGGTCTTCAAGCAGTACTTCCCGGCGGACCGCTCGACCGTCGTCACGCTGATGCCCGCCGCGGGAATTAAGAATTAAGAATTTGGAATTTGGAATTTGGAATCCGGGCACGCATTCTTCATTCCAAATTCTTAATTCGTAATTCTATCTCGTCAGACTCCCCCGCCAGCGCGCGGCGTCGGCGAAGACGTCCGCCAGCGTGTCGCCCTCCGGCAGGTCGCGCCGCAGGTCCTGAAGCAGCGCGATGAACGCGTCGAGGGCCGGGCCGATCTCATCGGCGTTGGTGGCGGCGATATCGCGCCAGATGTCGGGCGGGCTCGACGCCAGCCGCGTCGTGTCCGCGAGGCCGCGGCCCGCGAGCGCCAGCCCGTCCTTCCCGACGGAGTCGCCGACCACCCGCATGAGGGCGCTCGCCGTCAGCTGCGGCAGGTGGCTCAGAAACGCGAGCAGCCGATCGTGCGCCTGCACGCTGATGATCCGCGGCACCGCGCCGAGCGCCTGGACGAATCCCGTCAGCCTGGCGAGCGCGTCGCTCGCCTGCAAGGCCCGCGCGCTGTCGGTCACGATCTCCGGGGTCAGCAGCCACGGCCGTCCGCTGAACAGATCCGGACGCGCGTGTTCGAGCCCGCCGTGGGCCGCGCCGGCCAGCGGATGGCCGCCGACGAACGAGAACCGCGGCGGCAGCGCGGCCGCCGCCGCCATCATGCCGCGCTTGGTGCTGCCGGTGTCGGTGATGACGGCCGGCTGGCGAACGCTCTCGTCCAGCTCCGCGAGCAACGCCATGTTCGTCTTCACGGGCGCCGCAAGGATGACGAGGTCGGCCTCGGCGAGGACGACGAGGTCGTCGGCCGCGACGTCGATGGCGTGCAGCCGCATCGCGGTCTCGAGCACGTCCTTGTTGTCGACGCCGATGACGAGCGCCTTCGGCCAGATCTGCCGCGCCGCCAGCGCGATGGATCCGCCAATCAGCCCGAGCCCGACGATGCCGATTTTCTCGAAGACGGGGGGCGCGCCCGACGCGGGGCCGGAGCGGCCGGGTTGGATGACGGGGAGCTGTTGCATTTCAGATTTAAGAGTTCAGATTTCAGATTGATTTCAGATTGGCTTCAGATGATTGCAGCGTGATTGCAGCGTGATTGCAGCGGTGATTGCAGCGTTTGATTGCAGCGTGATTGCAGCGTGATTGCAGCGCCATTCCAATCTGAACTCTGAATTCTTAAATCTGAAATGTCCTATTCCTACGATCCCCAGCCGCCTCTGCGCACTGGTTCCAGGCAGATGCCGCGGCCGATTGCCGGCGCGATGATCCGGAGCTCCGCCATCAGGCGATCGAACTGGGCGGGGAACATCGACTGCGCGCCGTCGCTCAGCGCGTGATCGGGATCGCAATGGACCTCGATGATCAGGCCGTCCGCACCGGCGGCGACCGCGGCGCGCGCCATCGGCGCCACCATGTCGCGCCGTCCGGCGCCGTGGCTCGGATCGGCGACGATCGGGAGGTGACTCAGTTTCTTGACGACCGGGATTGCCGAGATGTCGAACGTGTTGCGCGTGGCGGTCTCGAACGTCCGGATCCCGCGCTCGCACAGAATCACGTCTTCGTTGCCGCCGCTGAGCACGTACTCCGCTGAAAGGAGCCACTCCTCGATGGTGGCGGAGATGCCGCGTTTGATCAGCACCGGCTTGCGCGCGTGGCCGAGCTCGCGCAGCAGCGTGAAGTTCTGCATGTTGCGGGCGCCGACCTGGAAGATGTCGGCGTACTGGTCGATCACTTCGATCTGGCTCAGGTCCATGACCTCGGTGATCAGCTTCAGGTTCTCCGCGTTCGACGCGTCGCGCAGGAGCCGCAGCCCTTCTTCGCCGAGCCCCTGGAAGCTGTAGGGCGAACTGCGCGGTTTGAACGCGCCGCCGCGGAAGATTTTCGCCCCCGCCCGCTTTACGGCCGCGGCGGCCGCGCGCACCTGCGTCTCGCTCTCGGCCGAACAGGGGCCGGCCATGACGATCACTTCGTCGCCGCCGATCCGCACGTCGCCGACGGTGACGATCGACCCTTCCGGTTTGAAGGTCCGGCTCGCGAGCTTGTACGGCTCGGTGATGCGCACCACTTCGTGCACCCCCTCGAGCAGCTCGATCAGCGCCTTGTCGGGGTGCCCCTGGCCGACGGCGCCGAGCACGGTCCGCGTGACGCCGGTCGATCGATGCACGTCCATGCCCATCTCCACGAGACGGGCCACCACTTGTTCGATCTGGGCCTCGCTTGCCCGCTCTTCCATTACGACGACCATGGCTTCTGTCACTCCCTATTGTTCTTCGTGCACGACGCGCCGCTCGAGGCCGCGCGCCTCGTCGATGATGCGCTCGAACAGCCGCGCGATCGCGTCCGGACCCAGCGGCCCTTCGGCCGCGATGCCGCGGACGTGCGCGAGCACCTGCTTCTCGCGCTCGGGCTGGTAGATCTCGGCGCCCAGCGCCTTCTTCAGCCGACCGATCTCGCACGCGACGCGCGCGCGCTCGTTCAGCAGGCGGACGAGCACCTCGTCCACCCGATCGATGTCGTTCCGCAATTCGTCAAGCGTGGGCATATCTACACCGATAGCGGGCGGCCTTCGGGCCGCCCCGCGCCTCTCAGCCAACGCACGTAGCCCTCGACGCGGTCGATCAGGTCCGGGCTGCCGCCGGCCTCGGCAATGACCGACACCAGCGCGCTCCCGACGACCGCCGCATCCGCGTACGCGCAGACCTCGGCCACCTGCTCCGGGCTCGAAATGCCGAACCCCAATGCGATCGGCATCGTCGTGTGCGCACGGATCCGGCTGACCATCGTCTCCGCGTCGGCCGAGACCTGCGCGCGCGCGCCCGTCACGCCCAGGCGTGAAATCCCGTAGAGAAACCCGCTGCCCAGCTCCGCGGCCCTCCTGATGCGCGCATCCGTGGTGGTCGGGCTGAGCAGGAAGATCGTGTCGATGCCGGCCGCCGCGAGCGTCTCGCGGAACAGGCCTGCCTCTTCTATCGGCAGGTCGAGCGCCAGGACGCCATCCACCCCCGCGTCGGCCGCTTGGCGTGCAAAGGCGTCCAGCCCCAGACGCAGCAGCGGGTTCGCGTAGCTGAAAACGACGATCGGCGCCTTCACGTGCGGCCGCACCTTCGCGATCGTCGCCAGCGAGGCGCGCAGGCTCCCGCCCGCTCGGATGGCGCGCTCGGTGGCGCGCTGGATGACGGGTCCGTCGGCCAGCGGATCCGAAAACGGCACGCCGACCTCGAGGACGTCGGCGCCCGCGCGGTCGAGCGCCTCGAGGATCTCGGCGGACCGCGGCAGATCGGGGTCCCCGGCGGTGGTGTAGGTCACGAGGCCGGGCCGCTTCTCCGCGCGCAGGCGCGCAAAGGTTCGCTCGAGCCGGCTCACAACCGCTCTCCCAGCTTCTTCTCCACCGTCTGCACGTCCTTGTCGCCGCGGCCCGACAGGTTCACGAGCACGGTCGCGGAGGATCCGAGCTCCTTCGCCAGGCGCATCGCGTAGGCGATCGCGTGCGCCGACTCGAGCGCGGGCAGAATCCCTTCGAGCCTGGCCAGCAGCTGGAACGCGTCGAGCGCGTCATCGTCGCCGACGTGGGCGTACTCGGAGCGGCCGCGCGCGCGCAGGAAGGCGTGCTCCGGGCCGACCGCCGCGTAGTCCAGGCCGGCCGAGATCGAATGCGTGAGCTCGATGTTGCCGTCGTCGTCCTGCAGGACGAACGTGCGCGTCCCCTGCAGCACGCCGGCGCTGCCGCCGGCGAACCTGGCGGCATGCCGGCCGCGCGAGATCTTCTCCCCGCCGGCCTCGACCCCGATCAACCGCACATCGCGATCCTCGATGAACGCGTCGAAGATGCCCATCGCGTTGCTGCCGCCGCCGACGCACGCGACGATCGCGGTCGGGAGGGCGCCGGCGAGCTCGAGCATCTGCGCACGCGCCTCCCGTCCGATCACCGACTGGAATTCGCGGACCATCAGCGGGTAGGGATGCGGCCCGAGCACGGATCCGAGCAGGTAATAGGTGTCGGCGACGTGGGTCACCCAGTCGCGCATCGCCTCGTTGATGGCGTCCTTCAGCGTCTGGCTCCCGCCGTCCACCCGCAGCACCTCGGCGCCGAGCAGGCGCATGCGCACGACGTTGAGCGCCTGGCGATCCATGTCCTCGGCGCCCATGTAGACGTGGCAGTCGAGCCCCAGCAGCGCGCACGCCGTCGCCGACGCCACGCCGTGCTGTCCGGCGCCGGTCTCGGCCACGATCCGCCGCTTGCCCATGCGGGCGGCGAGCAGCGCCTGGCCGATGGCGTTGTTGATCTTGTGCGCGCCTGTGTGGGTGAGATCCTCCCGCTTGAGGAAGATCCGCGCGCCGCCGGCGTGCGCGGTCAGCCGCTTCGCCTCGAAGACCGGCGTCGCGCGCCCGACATAGTGCGTCAACAGGCGCGTCAACTCCGCCTGGAACGCGGGGTCGTCGCGCGCGACGAAATACGCCCGCTCGAGCGCCTCGATCGGCTCGACCAGCGTCTCGGGGACGTATCGTCCGCCGAACTCGCCGAAATAGCCCCGCGCGTCAGGATCGCGTCGTGATGTGACCAGCGTCATGGACAGCCTCGAACAGCGCCCGCAGGCGCTGAGGATCTTTGATGCCGGGCGCGCGCTCCACGCCCGAGGACACGTCGATGCCGAAGGGCCGGACGCGCGACACCGCGTCGGCGACGTTGTCGGGCGTCAGCCCGCCCGCCAGCAGAATCTCGCGCTGCGCCGCGATGCCGGCCGCGGCGGTCCAGTCGATGGTGCGTCCGGTGCCGCCGCGCGCCACCGGATCGTGCACGTCGAGCAACAGCCTGACCGTCGATGGCCAGGCCCCCATGTCGCCGCCGACCGTCACCGCTTTGATTACCGGGCACGATACCTTCGATGCGAAGTCCGGCGTTTCGTCACCGTGAAGCTGCGCCGCGCCAAGACGGACGAGACTCGCGACGCGGTTCACCTCGTCGAGCGACTGGTTGACGAATACGCCGACCGCCGTGACGAACGGCGGAAGCGTCGCGGCGATGTCGCGCGCGCGGTGCGGGTCGATGAACCGCGGGCTTTTCGGCCAGCAGATGAACCCGATCGCCGCGGCTCCCGCGGCCACCGCCGCGTCCGCATCCTCGAGCCGGGTGATGCCGCAGATCTTTACCAGCATCTGGCCCCCATCGACGGCGGCGTCAACACCAAGGACACAACGGTAGGACCCATCAGCTCGGGACTCCAAACGTCTTTCTCTTGGTATCCTTCGTGGCCTCTGTGCCCTTGGTGCCGGCGGCTGACGCCAGCAGCTCTTTGAGCTGCTCGCCCGGCTCCGCCGCCGTCATGAAGCGTTCGCCGATCAGGAACGCGCGGTAGCCCATCGCCTTCAGCCGCGTGAGATCGCCGGCCGTTTTCAGCCCGCTCTCGCTGACGGCGATGACATCCGCCGGCATCATCGCGATCAGCGTTTCCGACGCGTGCACGTCGACCTGCAGCGTCCGCAGGTTCCGGTTGTTGACGCCCACGATCCGGGCGCCCGCGTCGATTGCGATCGACAGTTCGCCGGCGTCGTGCGCTTCGACCATCACGTCGAGCCCGTGCCGCCGGGCGTGATCGTGCAGCACCTTCAGCGCCGCCGGGCGGAGCGCCGCCACGATCAGCAGCACCGCGTCGGCGCCGGCGGCCTTGGCTTCGAGCAACTGGTACTCCGAGACGACGAAGTCCTTGCGCAGCAGCGGGATCTCCACCGCGGCGCGCACCGCCCGCAGGTGATCGAGCGAGCCGTCGAAGAAGGTGGGCTCGGTCAGCACCGAAATCGCGGCCGCTCCCGCCTCCGCATATCCGGTCGCGATCGCGACGGGGTCGTAGTCCTCGCGGAGCACACCGCGCGACGGCGACCGCCGCTTGCACTCGGCGATCACGTTGACGCCCTCGACGCGCGACAGCGCGGCGTGCAACCGGCCGCCGCGCGTGGGCATCGCCGCCGCTCGTTCGGCAAGCACCGCGAGCGGCTCCTCGGCCTGCCGCACCTCCACGATGCGCCTGGTGGCGGCGATGATCGTCTCGAGGAGATCGGCGCTGCCCGGTGCGGACTGCGGATTGCGGACTGCGGAGTGCGGTTGTGGATTCGTCATGCCGCGCCACCGGCAGAGAATTCCTCGGCTGTCGAGATCGACACGAGCAGTTCCAGCGTGCGCTGTGCGTCGCCGCGGTCGATCGCGCGCGACGCCTTCAGGATGCCCTCGTCCACCGACGCCGCCGCGCCGGCGATGAACAGCGACGCGCCGGCGTTGAGCAGCACGACGTCGCGCGCCGGGCCGCGCGTGCCGCCGAGGATGCCTTCGATGATCCGTGCGTTCTCATGCGCGTCGCCGCCCCGCAGCGAGCCCGCCGGCGCCTTGGGCAGCCCCACGTCGGCCGGGTGCAGATAGAAGGTGTTGACCGCGCCGTGACGGCACTCCGAGATCTTGGTGTAGCCGGTCGTCGTGAGCTCGTCGATGCCGTCGGCGCCGTGCACGACCCACGCGCGCGTAGTCCCCAGCAGCATGAGCGCGCGCGCCATCAGCTCCGTGAACTCCGGACGCGGGACACCGACCAGCTGACGCGACGCGCCGGCCGGGTTCGTCAGCGGGCCGAGCAGGTTGAACGCCGTCCGCACGCCCAGCTCGCGCCGCACGGGTCCGGCGTGGCGCATTGAGGGGTGGAACGTCGGCGCAAAGAAGAACCCGATGCCGGCCTCCGCGAGACACCGCTCGACGACCGCCGGCGACGCCGTGATTCTGACGCCGAGCGCCTCGTACACGTCGGCGCCGCCGGCCTTGCTCGACGCCGACCGGTTGCCGTGTTTGGCGACCCGCACGCCGGCGGCCGCGACGACGATCGCGGCGCACGAGGAAATGTTGAACGTGTGGGCCATGTCCCCTCCCGTGCCGCACGTGTCGAACACATCGTCGTACCGCTTCGACACCTGGACCGCGTGCGTGCGCATCGCGCGCGCGAGGCCGACGATTTCGGCCGGCCGCTCGCCCTTCATCGCGAGGCCCACGAGGAGCCCGGCGATGTGGGCCGGCGCGGCACGCCCCTCCATGACTTCCGCCATGGCGGCCGCGGCTTCGTCAGCCGTCAGATCCTCATGCCGCGTCAGCTTCTCGATTAATTCTTGGAACATGGCGAACCTGGTGATGTGCGGCTGGATCCGGACATCACCTGTGTGTGTCCTCCAGAAAATTCCGGAGGATGTGCTTCCCCTCTCCGGTCAGAATCGATTCGGGATGAAACTGGACGCCGTGCACCGGCCACGTTTTGTGCCGCAGGCCCATGATGTTCGAGTCCTCGCGCGTCCGCGCCGTGATCTCGAGCTCGGCCGGCAACCCGGGCTCCTGCACGACGAGCGAGTGGTAGCGCGAGGCGACGAACGGTCCCGCGATGCCGCTGAACACGCCCCGGCCATCGTGCTCGATCGTCGACGTCTTCCCGTGCATCGGGACGCCGGCGCGCACCACGTCCCCGCCGAACACCGCGCCGATCGCCTGGTGACCGAGGCACACGCCGAGGATCGGCGTCGTCTCGCCGAGCCGCCTGATCACGTCCATCGTGACGCCCGCCGCCTCCGGCCGTCCGGGTCCAGGCGAGATCACGATCCGGTCCGCCTTTACCTGCACGACATCCTCGACCGACACGACGTCGTTGCGCAAGACCTGCACGTCCGCCCCGAGCTCACCCAGGTACTGCACGAGATTGTAGGTGAACGAATCGTAGTTATCGATGACCAGGACCATGGGAAGTCAGATTTCAGAGTTCAGAGGTCAGATTGCATCACAGGCCGGCTTGCGCCAAGTCGAGCGCGCGCAGCAGCGCCTTGGCCTTGTCGCGCGTTTCGTCGTACTCCGCCGCCGGGTTCGAATCCATGACGATGCCGGCGCCGGCCTGCACGTAGGCCTTCCCCTTCGACATGATCACCGTGCGAATGGCGATGCAGAAGTCGAGGTTGCCCGCGAAGTCGATATAGCCGACGGCGCCCGCGTACAGCCCGCGGCCCGACGGCTCCAGCTCCCGGATGATCTGCATCGCGCGGACCTTGGGCGCCCCCGAGACGGTCCCCGCGGGAAAGCACGACACCAGCGCATCGAGCCGGTCGCGATCGTCGGCGAGCTTGCCTTCCACGATCGAGGTCAGGTGCATGACGTGGGAGAAGCGCTCGAGCCCCATGAACTGCGGGACCCGCACCGATCCGTACTCGCAGACGCGCCCGACGTCGTTGCGCCCGAGATCGACGAGCATGACGTGCTCCGCCCGCTCCTTCTCGTTGCGCTTCAATTCCTCGGCCAGCCGCATGTCCTCTTCGGCGTTGCGGCCGCGCGGGCGCGTGCCGGCGATCGGATGCGTTTCCACGCGCGATCCTTCGACGCGGACCAGCATCTCCGGCGACGACCCGACCACGGACACCCCGCCCATACGGATGAAGTACATGTACGGCGACGGGTTCACGTGACGCAGCGCGCGATACACGGTGAAGGGATCGGCCGTCACCTCGGCTTCGAACCGCTGCGACAGCACGACCTGGTAGATGTCGCCGGCGGCGATGTGCTCCTTCGCGGCGCGCACCTGCTCTTCGAAGCGCTCCCGGGTGTGGTTGGACGTGAACGCGAGCGCCTCGGCCGCCTCAGGACGCGTGTGCGACAGGTTGCGCTCCAGCTCACGCTCGAGGAACTGAATCTTGGCGCACGCGAACTGGTAGAGCGACTCCAGATCCTCGTCGGGCGTGATCCGCGCGTTGGCGATGATCAGGATCCGGTGCTGCACGTGATCGAACGCCAGCACCGTGTCGAACAGCATGAACCCGGCATCGTCCGCGGAATCGGGCGACGAGCCGAGATCGCCGAGCGTCGGTTCGAACCACGAGGCCGCGCCGTAGCCGAGATAGCCGACCGCGCCGCCGGTGAAGCGCGGCAGCTCCGGGACGAACGGCGACCGGAAGTCGGCCATCAGGCGCCGCAGCGTGTCGACGCACGACTGCTCGCTCTCCTTGGTGACCCCGCCGCGGTCGATCGTGGTCGCGCCGTCCTTCGCGCGCAGGATCAGGAACGGATCCTTGCCGAGGAACGAGTAGCGGCCGACGTGCTCCCCGCCCTCGACGCTTTCGAGGAGAAAGGCATAGTCGGCGTGTTCGGCGATCTTCAGGAACGCCGAGACCGGCGTCCGCAGGTCGGCGACGATTTCCTTGCAGACCGGGACGAAGGTCCCGCGCCGCGCCAGATCCTTGAACTCTTCAAACGAGGTGATGTTCATCGCGAGCCAACTCCGCCAACCGCTTGAGCGCGGCTTCCCTCATCAGACCGGCCTGGGGCTTGATGCCGGTCCACCACTGAAACTGTTCCCGCGCCTGGGCGACGAGCATCTCGAGGCCGCCGATCGTCTGGCACCCTCGGGCCGCCGCGTCGCGCAGCAGCCGGGTGCTCGACGGGTTGTAGACCAGGTCGTACACGCAGCGCCCCGTGAGCAGATCCGCCGGCATCGGCGTCTCGTCGACGCGTGGATGCATCCCGACCGGCGTGCAGTTGATCAGGAGATCCCAGCTGCCCGGCTCGGGCGGCCACGGACCCACCTCGACCGACGTCAGCATCGCGATCTCTTCGGCCTGATGACGGCTGCGCGCGTGGAGCCGGACGGAGCAGCCGCTCGACGCGAGGGCGACGATCACCGCCCGGGCGGCGCCGCCGGCGCCGAGCACCGACGCCCGCACGCCCGTCAGCGCGACTTTCTCCTGCAGCGGCTCGAGGAACCCGCTCGCGTCGGTGTTGCCGCCGATCCAGCGTCCGTTCTCGACGCGAATCGTGTTGATCGCGCCGATGCGGCGCGCCACCGCATAGACCTCGTCGACGCGGTCGAACAGCGAGACCTTCAGCGGAATCGTCACGCTGGCGCCGCTGATGCCGATCGCGCGCCCGAATGTCGCGAAGTCGTCCGCGCTCACGGCCGGCAGCGGGAGGTAGACGGCATCGACGCGCGCGGCCCGGAACGCCGCGTTGTGCATCGCCGGCGAGACCGAATGCCGGACCGATCCGCCCGCCACGCCGTAGATCTCGGTGGCATCCGTCACCGAGCGGAAATGATAGTCCTTCAGCAGCGCCTCCGCGCTCAGCTGCCCGATCGCCTTCAGCGAGCCGGCGTACGTCCAGACCGACCCGAAGCGTCCGGCGAGCACGCGTGTCGCGAGGCCGTACGGGCCCATGCCGATCAGCGCGAGGCCGCTCTGCCGCCCGCTCTGCGCCCCCAGATCGAGCAGCGACACGTTGTCGCTCAGGCTCGTCAGCGTCGCCGCGATCTTGATGACTTCGGCGCCCGTCGAACGCATCGCGTGCACGCGCGCCGTGAGATCGATCGGGACGCCGAGATAATCGTGGGTCGACAGCACGATCCGGCGACCGCCGGCCTGCGCGATCAGGTCGTCGAAGCGTGCGCGCCATTCGATGTCCACGTACTCGGCGCCCAGCGACAACGCCTCGGCGAGGATCTGTTTGCGCGTCTCTTCCGAGCCGTGGAACTCGCCCCCTTCCCATGCGGGGCGGCAGGTCACGATGACCGGCCGCCGGCGGCCCTCGAGCGCGCCGGCGACGTTGGGATCGCGCACCGTGTCGAGCCGCAGCTCAATCAGGTCCGCGTCGGCGACCGCGTCGCGCTGCTGGCGCAGCTCGGCCGTCGTGGCGGCGGTCACCGTGACGCAAAGGAGTGGCTTGGACACAATCTGAAACCTGAACGCTGAAATAAAAAAAGCCTCTTCAACCGCGGGGCTGAAGAGGCTCGATACGTGCGCGCTGTGGCGGCTAGCGCCTAGGCGGATGCCTCTTCGGTCGAGCTCCAATACCACCGCCAGGCCTGCGCGCACACGGGCGTCGCGGTCTGGAGGCGGGCGAAAGCCGGGCTGGAGCACGTAGGCATCAGACGGTTGAGACGATAGCAAACCTCTGCGATTCCTGTCAACACGATCGGCCATTTCTCCTTGACCAGCAAGCACTTCTCCCGTAAATTGGATTCACCCTCATGAAATTCCGCCGGCTCCTGATCACGCTGTTCGTGGCCCTGGTCGGTGTGTCGGGCCTGCTCTCGGGCGCGACCACCCAGATGGACATCAAGGACATCCGGCCGGGGATGGTCGGCATCGGCCACACGGTGTTCGACGGCACCCATGTCGAGCAATTCAAGGCCAACATCCTCGGGGTCCTCGAGAACGTCATCGGGCCCCATCGCAACCTGATCCTCGCCAGGCTGGAAGGCGGACCACTCGCCAATACCGGCGTCATCGCCGGCATGAGCGGCAGCCCGGTCTACATCGACGGCAAGCTGATCGGCGCCGTTTCGTACGCCCTCGGCAGCTTTTCGAAGGAGCCGATCGCCGGCATCACGCCGATCGCGGAAATGACCGACTCGACGACCTTCAACGACGTGCGTCCGCCGGGCGCGCGCGTCAAGGTCGAGTTCCCGCTCACACGCGAGAACCTCTCCGCGGCCTTTCGCAAGGCGCTCAGCTGGAACCGGCCGTTCGCCGACAGACCGACCGACACCGAGCTGTCTGGCATCCAGACCGTCGCCGGCCTCGGCGGCAGCCAGCTCGGTACTCTCCTGCGCCCGATCGCGACGCCCTTGGTCATGTCCGGCTTCGAACCGGAACTGGCGGACGTGTTCGGCGGCGCGTTTCGTGACCAGGGCTTCATCCCGACCGGCGGCAGCGTCGCGGGCCTGCGCGCCGGCGAGAAGCCGTACGAAGGGCCGCTGAAGCCGGGCGACGCGGTGGGCGTGATGCTCGTGGGCGGCGATCTGATGCTGGGCGGAACCGGCACGGTGACACACATCGACGGCGACCGCGTCTACGCGTTCGGCCACCCGATGTACAACCTCGGGCCGATCGAATTTCCCATGACGCGCGCCTACGTCTACACCGTGCTGCCCAGCCTCTTCTCTTCGATGAAGCTCTCGACGACGGGCGAGATTATCGGAACGGTCGTGCAGGATCGCGCGACCGCGATCGCGGGCCGGCTCGGCAAGGGCCCGCGGCTGATTCCGATCACCGTCTCGCTCGAATCGGCCCGCGCGCCGAAGCAGACGTTTCATTTCGGCGTCGTGAACGATCCGCTCTTCGGGCCGCTGATGACCTATGCGAGCGTCCTGAACACGCTCGGCTCCTACGAGCGGCAGTTCGGCGCCGCGACGTTCAGCGTCCGCGGCTCCGCCAGGGTCCGTAAGCACGACGCGATCGCCTTCGACAACCTCTTCGCCGGCGACCAGTCCTCCATGGGCGCCGCCGCCTACATCGTCGGACCGATGACGGTGTTGATGGGCAACGACTACGAGAAGGTCGACATCGAAGGGCTCGACGTGACGTTCGCGACGACGGAAGAGCCGAAGACGGCGACGCTCGAGCGTGTGTGGCTGGACGACCCGCGCCCGCGCGCCGGACGCACGGTCCCGCTGAAGGTGATGTTCCGCACGTATCGCGGCGAAGAAGTCGTTCGCACGATGCCGATCGAGATTCCGGCCAACGCCGGCGGCTCCTTGTCGCTGCTCGTCTCGGACGGCGCGCGGCTGGGCATGAACGAACAGCGCGAAGCACGCGCGCCGCAGCCGCGGAGCGTCGATCAGATCATCCGGACGCTGAACAAGGGACGCCGGAACAACTCGCTCTACGTCAAGCTGCTCGGCTCGGACGCCGGCGCCGTCGTCAACGGCGAGCTGCTGTCGGCGCTGCCGCCGTCGGTGCTTGGCGTGCTCGAAGGCGATCGCAACGGCGGCAACTTCAACCCGCTGCACAACGCGACCATCGGCCAGTGGGAGCTGCCCACCGAACACGCGGTCGCCGGCTCCCGTACACTCACGATCACCATCTCCCCGAATTGATGCCCATGCGTCTCCGCTCTCTCGTGACGACGGCCCTCGTCGCCGCCGCGCTGGTTCCACTCCACGCCTCGTCGCCGAAGTTTTTCCAGGCGGCGACGCAGATCGACTTCCTCAAAGGCGACGTCGAGAACCTCTCGATCGACAACCACGGACAGCTAACGCTGGGGCCGGTCACCGAACTGGTCTACGAGACCTCCGCGCCGTTCCTCTGGTCGATGGTGGCGGCGGCGGACGGCACGCTGTTCATCGGCACCGGCAACGAGGGCAAGGTGTTCCGCGTCGATCCGCAGGGCAACGGGTCGCTGTTCTTCGACAGCACGGAGCTCGAAGCGCACGCGCTCGCGGTGGCTCCAAACGGCAGCCTGTACGTCGGCACCTCTCCTGACGGCAAGATCTACAAGGTCGATCGCAACGGGACGGCGACCACGTTCTTCAGCGGCGGCGACAAATACATCTGGGCGCTCGCGGTGGACGGGACAGGCAACGTCTACGCCGGCACCGGCGACAAAGGCGTCATCCACAAGATCACGCCGGACGGCAAAGGCACCATCTTCTACAAGACGAACACGACGCACATCACGGCGCTCGCGTTCGACCGGAGCGGCAACCTGGTTGCGGGCACCGGCACGCCGGGCAAAGTGTTGCGGATCACTCCCGACGGCAAGCCGTTCGTGCTGCTCGACTCGCCGTTCCAGGAAATCCGCGCGCTCCGGTTCGACGACAAGGGCATGCTCTACGTGGCCGCGCTCAGCGGGCGGCCGGCATCCGGTGGCGCGCCGGTCGTGACCGACAGCGGCCTCGATCGGCCTTCGGGCGACATCGCGCGCGCGCCGATCGCGTCGGTGTCCGCCGAGATCACGTCGATGTCTGTCGTGGACGCCGGCGGGTCGG
>JAYVYV010000457.1:0-7019 GCA_043783985.1 Acidobacteriota bacterium
CGTACTTGCCCCGCACGTCCTGCACCGCGCGGATGTACCCCCCCTCGACGATGACTTCCGTGGCGTTGTCGTAGCCGGTCAGAATCGGCCCCAGATGGCTGCTCTGCGCGTGGCTCGTGAGGTCGTTGGCGTTATAGGGCGTCCGGGTGAGCAGGATCGGCGCGCGGCGGGCCCCCTTCGGGACGATGACCACCGTGTGCAGCCTTACGCCGTCGCGCATCGGGATCAGGACGTCGCGTTTCACGTAGTCGAACGTGCCGGTCACCGGCTCGAAGGTCGACGGCGTTTCGCTCGGCAGACCCGGGTACTGCGGCGGCGCTGGACGCTGCGGCGTCTGGGCGGCGACCGGATGCATCAGCAGCAGCGCGCCGAGGGCCGGCGCCATTAAGATGTTCGTGGATCTCATGGCAGGAGGATACATGGTGAACAACGTTGGGGCGAAGCGCTCCGGGTTCGGGGCTGGATGCCTTCGCCGCCCTCAGCTTTCAGCCTGTGTCGTGGCGCTCGCGCTGTTCTCGTCGAGGGCGGACGCTCAGGCCGTGGGGGGGGCCGAAAAGGCGCGGCCCGTGGCCGGCGACCCGGGAATCTCGTCGATGGTCGTGGTGGATCAGCCTGCGTTCCGCGTCCTGCGCGACTACGCCGAGCCGGGCGCCACGCGGCGCATGCATTCGCACGACGATGCGACGTGGCATGTATTCACGCTGGTGACGGGACAATTGCTGCTGACGATCGAGGGCGACAGCCCCGTTGAGGTGGCACAGGGACAGGTGGTGAACCTCAAGGGTGGTGCGAAGCACACCTTCAGGAATACGGGCACCGTCACCGCCACGGTCGTCGAAGTATTCGGCAAGGCGCCGCCCAAGCCCTGAGCGGCGCGCCCCTTGCAGCGAACGCACGGCTGAGGTGAACGTATGAAGCTCGCAACTGGACTGGCGATCGCACTGGGCGCGCTGTCGTCGGCGTGTCACCCCGGGCCGATCGTCAATACGGCACCGAACAAGGTGGGCGGGACCATCGCCGGAATCGTCAAGACCGCGGACTCGTCTGTCGCAGTGCCGGGACGGAAGGTGTCCGTAATCGACGTCACAACCGGCGCGCGGCACGACACGACGACGGCCGCCAATGGCGGCTATACGATTCAGGTGCCGGAGGGGACGTACCGGTTCGAGATCGAACTGCGCGCGGGCGAGACGCTCGCCAGGCAGCCCGAGCAGACGCACATCGGCAACAGCGATCTCGATGCGGGCCGCGACTTCGTCATCACGACGCGGACCAGCGGCGCCCCCTGAGACATGTCCGCCCACGACGACTCCTCCACGCGCTCCTGGAACGCCGCCGCCGACGACTGGATCGCGCACGCCGACGTCAGCGACTACCAGAACCACGTCCTGCAGCCGCGAATGCTGGAGCTGGCCGGCGACGTCGCCGGGCGGCGCGTTCTGGATCTCGGCTGCGGAGAGGGCGTGTACTCGCGCGCGCTGGTCCGGCGCGGCGCGCGGGTCGTCGGCATCGACGGCAGCGTGCGCCTGATCGAAGTGGCGCGCCAGCGGGCGGCGGCGGCCGGCCTCGACATCGACTATCGGTGCGTGAACGCCAGCGCGCTCGAGGGCATCGCCTCCGGCGCCGTCGATCTCATCGTGGCCTCGATGGTCTTCATGAACGTCGAGGACTACGTGGGCGCGATCCGCGAGTCGCATCGCGTCCTCGCCGCCGGAGGCGCGCTCTGTATGAGCATCACGCACCCCTGTTTCTCCGCGCCGGTGTCCAACTGGGTGCGCGGCAAGGGCCAGCGGCCGCGGCACTTCGCGATCGACCGGTACTTCGAGCGCATCGCGTGGCCCGATCGCATCGCCCCGACGTTCCGCACGCCGACGCTGCGCCGCCATCGGCCGCTGGAGGACTACATGAGCGCCGCGCTGGAAGCCGGATTCGCGCTGCGGGTGTTTCAGGAACCGGTCGCGACGGAGGAGGAGCTCAAGGCGTCGGACCGCTTCGAGCCCATGACGCGCGTGCCGTACTTCCTGTTCATGCGCTGGCAGAAGGCGGGGTGACCGGCGCGGGGCGACCGTCGTACGCAAACGTGAGCGCGTTGTCGGCGACGCCAATCGTGACGGTCCCGCCGTGTTCGAGCGCGCCGAAGAGGATTTGGTCGGTGAGCGGATCGCGGACGTCCTTCTGGACCACGCGCGCGAGCGGCCGGGCGCCGAACACCGGATCGTAGCCCTTGACCGCGAGCCACGCCCGCGCCGCCTCGGTCAGCGTGATGGCGACGTGCCGCTCGGCGAGCTGCTGCTCGAGCTGCAGCACGAACTTGTCGACGATCTGCTCCATCACCGCTGCGCTCAGCGTGCGGAACGTCACGATCGCGTCGAGACGGTTGCGGAACTCCGGACTGAACACCTTCTCGATTGCGGCCTTGGACTTCCCGGACGCCGCCTTGTGGAGCCGCTCGTCGTGGGCGTCGCCGCTGCCGCCTTCGGCAAAGCCGATTGACGCCGCGCTCATCTCGCGCGAGCCGGCGTTCGACGTGAGGATCAGCACCACGTTGCGGAAGTCCGCCTTGCGGCCGGTATTGTCGGTCAGCGCCGCATGGTCCATCACCTGCAGCAGGATGTTGAAGATGTCCGGGTGCGCCTTCTCGATCTCGTCCAGCAGAACCACGCTGTACGGGTGAGTGCGGACCATGTCGACGAGCAGCCCCCCCTGTTCGAAGCCCACGTAGCCGGGCGGCGCGCCGATCAGCCGCGCGACCGCGTGCTTTTCCATGTACTCGCTCATGTCGATGCGCGAGAACTCGTTTCCGAGCTGGATGGCGAGCTGCTTGGCGAGCTCGGTCTTGCCGACGCCGGTCGGGCCGGTGAACAGGAAGCAGCCGGCCGGGCGATCGGGCTGGCCCAGGCCTGCCCGCGAGCGCTTGATCGCCTGCGCGACGAGGTGCACGGCGTCGGTCTGCCCGAACACGACGCGCTGCAGCGATTCTTCCAGGGTCCGGAGCCGCTCGCGATCCGAGGACGAGGCCTGGCGTGCCGGAATCCGCGCGATGCGCGCGACGATTCGTTCGATCTCCGCGGCATCCACGATCACAGGAGCCGGCGGGTCGGGAATGGCGGGTGGGCCAGCGGGATCGGGCGGGTCCGGCTGCGTGGCCGGCGTGACGGGGGCTGCGAGCCGCGCGACCGAACCCGCTTCGTCGAGCAGATCGATCGCGCTGTCGGGCAGCCGGTAGTCGCGCAGATGGCGCGCGGCCAGCTTCACGGCCGCCTCCAGCGCCGCGTCGGTGTAGGTGACGCGGTGATGCTCTTCGTAGCGGCTCTTGAGCCCGGCGAGAATGCGGATCGCCTCGTCGATCGACGGCTCCTCGATGGCAATCTTCTGGAGACGCCGCGCGAGCGCGCGATCTTTTTCGATGTGCTTGTACTCGTCGAAGGTCGTCGAGCCGATCACGCGCAGATCGCCGGCCGTCAGCATCGGCTTGATCAGCGTCGCCAGATCCATCGTGCCGCCGGTGGTCGCTCCGGCGCCCACGGTCGAATGAATCTCGTCGATGAAGAGGATGGCCTTCGGCCGGGCGCTGAGCGCCTTGATCACCGCCTTGAAGCGTTCTTCGAAGTCGCCGCGGAACCGGGTGCCGGCCAGCAACCCGGCGGTATCGAGCGCGAAAATCTCCGCACCCTTCAGCGCCTCCGGCGCGTCGGCCAGCAGGCGCACGGCGAGCCCTTCGGCCATCGCCGTCTTGCCGACGCCGGCCTCGCCCACGAACACCGGATTGTTCTTGCGGCGCCGGCAGAGCACTTCGATGGTGCGCTGCAGCTCGGCGGTGCGTCCGATCAGCGGATCGAGCGTTCCCTCCCGCGCGCGGTCGGTCAGATTCCAGCAGTACGTCCCGAGCGGATCGCGCGCCGTCGTGGAGCCTTCGTCGCCGCCGCCGGCTTCCGTGCCCTGCCCGCCTGAACCCGGCGCGCCGGCCACGGGCACCTTCGAGATCCCGTGGGAGATGTACTCGAGGATGTCGAGCCGGGTTATCCCCTGCTCGGCGAGCAGCTGCGCGGCATGCGTCTTGGGCTGCTGGAGGATGGCGGCGAAGATGTCCCCCGCCTCCACCTCGCCGCGCTGCGCGCTCTGCACGTGCAGAACGGCGGTCTGCAGCACGCGGCGGAACGCCGCCGTCTGCTCGGGTTCGCGCGCGTCGCCGCGCTTCATCTGCTCGAGCGAGTCGTGCAGATAGGCGTCGAGGTCGCGCCGCAAACGCGGGAGGTCGGCGCCGCAGGCGGCCAGGATCCGCTCGCCGTCGTTGTCGTGGGCAAGCGCGTAGAGCAGATGTTCCAGCGTGACGTAGGCGTGCCGGCGCGAGACGGCTTCGCGGTACGCGATGGTGAGCACGACTTCGATGGCGGCGGAGAACACGGTCAGCTCACGCTTCTTCTATGGCGGCGCGCAGCGGGAACTGCGCTTCGCGGGCCAGCGCGGCCAGCGTCTCCACCTTGGTCTCGGCGACTTCCCACGGATACACGCCCGCGATTCCGCTGCCGTTCAGATGCACCTGCATCATGACCCGGTACGCTTCAGCCGACGTTTTCTGGAACACGCCCTCCAGCACCTGGAGCACGAACTCCATCGTCGTGTAGTCGTCGTTGAGCAGGACGACCTTGTAGAGGGTCGGGTCTTTCTTCTCGGGTTTTACCCGTTCCTTGACGGCGCCGTCCGTCTGGTCCTGACGATCGCTCACCGAATCAGCCTACCCCAGTCCGCATCGCTTTCGAAGCTCTAGCGGGGAATTTCGCACAGGCGCCGGACAACGCCGACGACTTCGGGAAAACTGACCGGCTTGTGGAACGACGCGGCCGCGTCCATGTCCTGAATCCCGTCCACGTCCATCCCGGACAGCACGACGATCGGAATCGCGGCGAGACCGGGATCTTCGCGCTGCTCGCGGCGGAACGTCCAGCCGTCCATCACCGGCATGCGCAGATCGAGCAGGATGACGCTCGCGGCGCCGCCGCCGCGCAGGTACTGCAGCGCTTCCTGGCCATTGGAGGCGGGAACCGGTGCGAATCCTTCCAGCGTCAGGAACCTGCTCATCAGCCGGACCAGATTCGGATCGTCGTCGACGACGAGGACGCTTGAGGCCATTGCGGCTTCAAGTGTATGCCGGATTGACAGGCTGGCAACCGGCGCGTACTCTCCCGGTCATGCAGCCACGAGACTCCCTGAAGATCGTCGGCGACGCCTCGAGCGCAGCGGACGCGCCGGCGGGCGCGTCCCAGCCATCCCCATCCGCGACGGTGCTTTACGACGACCACGCCGTGGCGCTCGAGCGCGTCGGCCTTGACCCCGCGCGAGACGCCGGCGCCTTGTGGATCCGGACGTGCGATCTCCCGCGCGTCAACGGGTTCGAGCTCAAGCCGCAGGGCGCGTGCCGGGCCGACCTCTGTATCCCAATCCCGGCGGACACGGCGCGCGGCGAGTACTTCAACCTCACCGCGTTCGCCAGGAAGACGGGACAGACGGTCGTCGCCGAACCGGCCGCGCGCGTGTGGAGCTTCGGCGAAATGCAGGTGCTCGGCGGCGGGATCGCGAGCTCGCGCGTCGCGCCCGATTTCGCCGTACCCGATCGCCTGGGCCGCGCGGTGCACCTCGCCGGCTTCCGCGGCAAGAAGGCGCTGGTCGTGACCTGGGCCTCGTGGTGAGGGTGCCGCTTCGATCTGCCAGGCTGGCAGAAGGTGTACGCCGAGCTGAAAGACCGGAATTTCGAGATCATCGCGGCGGCGCAGGACACCGGCGGCGAGGCGGCGGCCGGCACGTGGTACGACGCCGCGAAAGCGACGTTCACGACGCTGGTCGACACGAAGCACACCGTGAGCTCGGTGTTTCAGTTCATCAACGTACCGATGGGCGTCTGGATCGACGAGCGGGGGCGCGTCGTCCGGCCGGCGGAACCGGCCTGGACCTCGACGCGGACGAATGTCTACGGCGGCAAGCGGCTCGATACGGAAGGCGACGCGTACGTCGCGGCGTTGCGCGATTGGGTGAGCAACGGCGACAACAGCAGCTACGTCCTCTCCGACGAGGAGTTCGCACGTCGCGTGAAGCCGCGCTCGCCCGCTGACATGGAAGCCGACGCCAGCTTCAAGCTCGGCGTCTGGTTCCATCAGGCGGGCAACGCGCCGCTCGCCGCGAAATATTTCGAGCGCGCGCAGACGCTGAACCCCGACGACTGGAACTATCACCGCCAGGAGTGGAGCTTCACGCCGCAGGAAGCCGGAGCAAAGTGGCTCGAGAAATTCCAGCAACAGGAGCACCCGTACTACCCGAAGCTCGAGCTCCAGCCACAGAGGGAGAAGCCCTGACCCGTGCGGCCGCTGTTGCGCGCGTGACGGGGCGGATGTGGTCTTTGATTCATCGGCGTGAGTGTAATTTTTACAACACTGTTGTAATCGGCAACAGTAATCCGGCGGCGTGACGTGTCGCGTAAATTCACAACTTGTTAGAATAGAACGACTTCGCGGTTGCGCAGGCTCCCGCCTTACGTGGCCCGTCAGGCTCTCCGAATGCATATGCCTTTTCCGCGCGCCGCACGAGGTTCGTGGCGCACACGGAGGACAGACAGATGTCTAGATTTCTTGGAACGATGCTGATCATCGCGGCCCTGGGCGTGACGGCCTGCGGAGGAAAGGGCGGCGCGCCGACCGCGCCGTCGAGCGGAAGCGCCGGCGTGACGGCGACGGCCGCGGTGATCACGGGCAGTGTGCGGAACAGCGCGAGCGCTACCGTTGCCGTGGCTGGCACCGGGATCACGAGCGGCGTCGACGCCGCGGGGCGCTTCACGCTGAACAACGTCCCGACCGGGGACGTCCAGCTCCAGGTGACCAGCGCCGGCGGGAACGGGATGGTGCCGATCGCCGCCGTGCAGCCGGCCCAGACCATTGAAGTCGTGCTGAATGTATCTGGCGCCACCGCGAACCTCGAAAGCGAAGTCCGTCACGGCGTCGGCGAAGCCGAGCTCAAAGGCATCGTCGAAG
>JAYVYV010000458.1:0-2764 GCA_043783985.1 Acidobacteriota bacterium
CGGTGCCGCTTGCCTTCCTCGCTGTAGACCGATCCGCGCTGCGGCAGCAGGGTGACGCTATCGAGCAGCGAATCGATCTTGTAGTAGACCGAATACAGCTTCGCGATCAGGGGCGTCGCCCGGCCTTCGGCGACGATGTAGTAGGCGGTGGAGTTGAAGGAGGGTTTCTTCTCCTTGACCGTCGTGGTGGCGGGAACCCGCGGTGAGGTAGGACGACCACGAGACGTCGTAGCTGAGTCTCTCTCCCACCGC
Organism: Acidobacteriota bacterium; assembly: GCA_043783985.1. Lineage (GTDB taxonomy): Bacteria > Acidobacteriota > Vicinamibacteria > Vicinamibacterales > CAVVIG01 > CAVQFC01. The sequence continues at coordinate 253 of JAYVYV010000458.1, forward strand.
GAAAGGCACCGCTCGATCGGCGCGCGGCGCGGCGGCGGGCTTCGTGGCCGGTTTGGCGGGCGCCGGCGCCGGCCGGCGGGTCTGGCGTTGCCCATACGCGGAGCTGGAAGCCAGCGCGACGAGCGCCAGCACGGCCGGTGTCAATCGCTTCATGCGATGTGAAATCGTACCGGCCCGGTAGCGCGGCCGTCAAGTTGTGACGGAGCTGGAGCGGGCGGGCTTCGGGCGCGTCGATCAATGGATTGGACGACGCCGCCCGATTTGCCCTGACCCTTGCCTGTGCGGTGTAACGCTACTACTACTACTACTACTACTTCTTCTTCTCGACCTTCGTCGCGCTCACCGTGCCGCTCGACGACTTGGCGCCTTTCACCTCGACCTTGTCGCCGTTTGCCAGCGTCGCGCAGTTCGTCTCCTCGAACTTCGTGCTGGCGCTGGTGACGACAGGCGTCGCTCCGACCGTGAACGCGATCGTTGGGCAGTTGCCGCCTCGGCCTGCCACCGTGCCGGTCACCTCAGCCTCACCATGATCGTCATCTGGCTTCGGCGCCGGCGGAACAGGCTGACCCGCGTTGCCGCCCTTCACCTCGATCCTGCTGGCGGTCAATGCCGTCCGCGTTCCGGTGCCGTGCACCTCGACGCGATCGCCGACGTGGATGTCGGACAGCGCCACCGCTTTGTCCTCACGACGGATCGGGATGCCGCCTGGAACCGTGATCGCGGCGTCGCCGACGCGCAGCGAGCCGGCGCCGACCTGCGTGACGCGTCCTTCCACTTCGACGTTGCCGCTGTCTTCACGCTGGTTGTCTTCGAGTTCCACCGTCGATCCGCTCACGTGCACCGTGAGATGAATGTCCTCGTGCTCGGCGACATTGTCGAGGCCGAGATGTGCATCGCTGCCGGCGCCGGAAAAATGCAGATCGACGTGTCCTGCCTGAACGCCCCTCAGGGCGAAACCCCCCGACGAGTCGACCGGCGACGACAACGAGGTGCCGGAGACGGTGACGGTCATGCCGCCCGTCGACAGGCCATGACTCGCGCTCGTGATGCCGGTGATGCCGACGACCCTCCCTGAAATCGTCGCGCCCAGTACGACGCCCGAAGGCGGCGGTGCCGGCGCCGGAGCGGCGCCGGTCGAGCTTGGCAACGATGGGGCCGTGGGCGACGACGGTTTGTCGTTGCCGCACGCGGCGGCCAGCACGACAGCGAACGAAACAGTCAGGTTCAGCGCGTGTCTGCGAATCATCAGTCCTCCAGCCGCGTAGCGTTCACTGTCGCCGTCGGTAACCAGAACAGGAATCGCCCACGGAAAGCCTAGGCTTGAAGCCTGCGCAAGCACGATGCCAGAGCTCAGCTGAGGGCTATCGAACGCCTTGAGAGGCCGTGAGCGGCTAGTGGCCCACCAACTTCGGGCGCTGACTTACGGATCTACCGGTCACACCAACCCTCCGGTGGCGTCATCCTCGAGATGTGATGTACCTTCGATTGATCCTATGACTGTTGCGTCGACTCCCCTGGGTGTCTCCGGCTACACGTTCGCCGATTTGCACGAGCCGGAGCGGCTCGGCTCCCTTTACGAGCGGTTCTGCGAGGAAGTGGCATCGGCCGATCCCGCGCTGTGGCGCGAGTGGGACGCCTACCGGCAGGCGCCGGATGCGGCGTGGCCGCCGGTCGCGCTGTCGAACCTGCTGATCGCGATGGCGCCGCACGTCAGCCGGTTCTTGACCCGGCTGTTCGACGTCGACGCTCCCGTCTCCGCGATCGCCGAGGCGACGCGCGCGCAGGACGACCTGTTCCGCTTCAAGGTGGACTTCGTCCGCCGCCGCGCGCTGCCGCTGCTGAAGAACGGCGCGCACGTGCCGCCAACGCCGGAAGACGATGCGATCGTCGAGGCGATGATCGCCGCGCAGGCGACGCCCGATCGCGAGCTTGCGATCGCGCGAGCCGGCTGCAGGCTCCTCGACCAGGAGAATCCTCAATCCAATCCGCAATCCGCAATCCGCAATCCGCAATACGAGGCACTGCGACGGTGGTGTGCCGCGCGTATTCACGATCGCGCGTATCGCGATTGGGTCGTGTTCAGGTTTCCTGAGACCGTCGAGCCCTTTCATCTCGTCGACGTTCAGCATCCCGATCCGAGCCTGCCGGAGGCGCTGATCGGGCCCGATTGGCGGCTGCGGCGGCGCGACGGCTTCACCCTCACCGACGCCCGCATGCGGCCGCGCGAGGTGCTCAGCGAGATCCACTACTGTGTGCTGTGCCACGAGCGCGACAAGGACTCGTGCGCGAAGGGGCTGCACGACAAGGACGGCAAGGTCGTCGTCAACCCGCTCGGCATCGCGCTCGACGGCTGCCCGCTCGACGAGAAGATCTCGGAGATGCACACGCTGCGCAAGGCCGGCGATGCGATCGGCGCGCTCGCGCTGGTGATCGTCGACAACCCGATGTGCCCGGGCACCGGCCACCGCATCTGCAACGACTGCATGAAGTCGTGCATCTACCAGAAGCAGGA
>JAYVYV010000459.1:0-7005 GCA_043783985.1 Acidobacteriota bacterium
GAACAAGGCCGTCCAGCTCGGGACGAGCGAGACGCTGGCGGATCGCGGGCCGTTCCTCGACAAGCTCGCGAACAAGGCGTACGAGATGGTCCTCGAGAACACGTTCGACCGCGGCGACGAGATGGACGCCGACAAGGTGTCGGTCTCGCTGACCGGGAAGGCCGGCTACGCGCCGGGCACGCTCGCCGCGTTCCTGACGCGCCTCGACGAGCGCAACACGGATCAGCCGGCGCACAACGGCCTCTTCGCCTCGCATCCCGAGACGAAGGAGCGGATCGACACGATCAAGAAGCTCGCGGGCGCGAAGGCCGGCGCGACCGTCGAGGCCCGCTACAAGGAGAACATCAAGTACGAGCCGACGGCCGTCACCGCGATCGCGACCGTCGAAAACGGCGCCGCCGGGCTGACGGGATCGAGCGCTGACAAGAGCAAAGGAAAGAAGGAAGAGGCGCCGAAGAAAGAAGAGCCCAAAAAGGGCTTCGGCCTCGGCGCTTTGAAGCCGGCCTCGGCCCCCGAGCGCCAGACGGCGCAGGTGTCGGCCTCGGGTGGATAGCGAGGGCTCGGTGCCGATCGCGCGGCAAAGGGCGGCGGCAACCCGGCGGTCGTGAAGACCTCGGTCAGCGACGCGGATCTCGCGGCGTTCAAGAAAGGGATCGCCTAGGAGAAGGCACGCGCATGGCCGATCCGCGCGGGCAGCGTCAGGCTGGATGCGGCCTCCGGGGTGAGCGCCAGGTTCACGAACGGCGTCGTCAGCACGGCGTCATAATCGCCCTCACCATGTCCAAGTATCTCCGGCGGTTTGTACTCGCGTGCCTTTTCGCGGCGATCCCGAACGTCTGCGGCGCGCAGGCGGCCGCGAACGCCGACCCCGCCATTCATCCGTTCACGATCCGTGTCCCCGATTCGGTGCTCGCCGACCTGAAGGTCCGTCTCAGGAATTCACGTATTCCCGATGCGCTGCCGGATGACGGCCGGACGGGCGGCTGGACGTACGGGACGGACATTGCCTACCTGAAGCAGCTCGTCTCTTACTGGCGCGACCAGTTCGACTGGCGCGCGCAGGAGCGCGCGCTGAACCGGTTCGAGCAGTTCACGACGACCATTGACGGTCTGACGATCCATTTCCTTCACCGCCGCTCGAAACAGCCGAACGCATTTCCGCTGCTCATCACGCACGGGTGGCCGGGCTCGTTCGTCGAGTTCGCGAAGATCATCGGCCCGCTGACGGATCCGGCCGCGCATGGCGGCCGCCCCGAAGACGCCTTCGACCTCGTCATCCCGTCGATTCCCGGCTTCGCATTTTCCGACAAGCCGCGGGAGCCGGGGTACGATCCGGCGCGCATCGGCGCGCTCGAGGCCAAGCTGATGGCCCGGCTCGGCTACCAGCGCTACGGCGTGCAGGGCGGCGACTGGGGCAGCATCATCGGCACGCAGGTCGCGCTCAACGACGCGCCGCACGTGGCCGGGCTCCACCTCAACATGTGCACGGCGGCGCCTCCCGCCGGCGGCGATCCCAACGCGGGGCTTTCCGAGGCGGAGAAGGAACGGCTGAAGGTGCGGCAGGCGTTCCAGGCCGAAGAAACCGGGTATCAGCAGATTCAGGGCACGAAGCCGCAGACGATCGGCATCGCGCTGAACGATTCGCCCGCCGGTCTGGCGGCCTGGATCGTTGAGAAGTTCCGGACGTGGTGCGACTGCGACGGCAACCCCGAGAAAATCTTCACCAGGGACGAGCTGCTGACCAACATCACGCTGTACTGGGTCACGCAGACGGCGGCCTCGTCGGCGCGGATCTACTACGAGAGCCGCCATGCCGCTCCGGCGCCTGGCGGCCCGCGCCGCATCGAGACGCCGACGGCCTGCGCCGATTTTCCGAAAGAGATCATCTGGTCGCCCCGCCGGTGGCTCGACGCGCGGTACCACATCACGCGGTGGACCATGATGCCGCGCGGCGGTCACTTCGCCGCGTTCGAGCAGCCGGATCTGCTGGTGGACGACATGCGCGCGTTCTTCCGCACGGTGCGCTAGCACGGCGCCGACGCTTGACGCGTCAGAGCCGGAGGAAGCGGCGCACGCGCGTGACGAGCGTCTGCGGCGTTTCAACCGCTGCGCCGGCGGGCGAGCTGGCGGCGCGGTGTTGATCCAGCTCGGCACGCCGTGACGAGACGGCGGCGGTCACGTGTTCGACGACCGCGGCGTCGGAGAGGACCACGCGCCGGAACGCTTCGACGCCGATCTCGATCAGCTCGCAGTCGGTGACCGCCGTCACCGTCGCGGTCCGGGGCTCGCCGGTCAGCAGCGACATCTCGCCAAAGAACCCGCCCGTGCGGTGCCGCGCCAGCTCACCGCCGGCGTCCGAGATCGTCACGGCGGCTTCGCCCCGCCGGACGATGAACATCGAGGCGCCCGGGTCGCCCTGGCGTACGATCACCTGTCCGGCTTCGTAGACCATCGTGTGTGCCGAGGCGACCAGCTGCGCGCGCTGCTCATCGCTCAGCGCCGCGAGTACCTCCACGCCGTCGACGAGCCGCGCCCGTCCCCCATCCTCGGCCGGCCCATGCGCGTCCAGCCCCTGCTCGATCTGCACCTGAATCGGATACGGGATCGTGATCCCGTGCCGCCGGAACGCGTAGTAGATGTGCGACCGCACGCGGTCGCGCACCCGCATGTCGGCCGCGAAGTCGGTGGTCCACACGCGGACGCGGTAGGTGACGGCGGACGGTGCGAAATCGACGATCAGGATCTCGGGCTCCCGGATCGACACCAGCAGCGGCTCGTCGCGCAGCGCCTGCGCGATCACCGCCTTCACCTCGTTGGGCGGCGTGTCGTAGCTCGCGCCCACGTCGACGTCCAGCCGCGTGTCATGCGTCGGCTCCGAGTAGTTCGTGATCGTTTCCTTGGCCACGACGCTGTTCGGCACGACGACGAAGTTGCCCGCCTTCGTCCGGAGTTTCGTCGCGCGCCAGGTGACCTCCGACACGAGGCCGTCGGTCCCGGCGATCGTAACCCAGTGACCAACCGCAAAAGGTTTTTCGACCTGGATCGCCAGCCCCGAGAACAGATTTCCCAGGGTATCCTGCAGCGCGAAGCCGATCACGACGGCGCCGACAGCGGTCGTCGCCAGCACTTTTTCCTGCATGAACAGCGTCGCCACGATGGCGAACAGCGCGATGACGATCGCGTCCTGGACGATGGTGGGGAAGCGATCGGGGAGGCGATCCTCGCGCCACGGGTTGATCGTGACGACCACGACGAGCGTCGCCAAGCCGAAGGCGAGCAGCAGCGGGTTGAACGATCGAATCTGCTGCGCGACGTCCGGCGGCAGCGGTCCGTACGCGGCCAGCGCCGCGGCCATCGCGTACGCGCCGAACAGCACGCACGAGGTCAGCAGCCTGCTGCGGACCAGACGGTTTGCGCTCGCGCCGCGCAGCGCCAGCGTCACCAGCAGGAGCGCGACGCCGACGACGATCGAGCTGGCCGGCACGGCGTGATTATTGTCCATTCACTCGCGGGACCGCGCGGAAACCGGGATGGCGAAGAGCCCAGTGATCGCGCGGGCGACGTGGTCGATCTGCGCGTCGGTGGCGCACGCCTCCCGGGGCCCCGGCAGCCGAACCCGATGAGCGCGAGGCGAACATGCTGCAAAAGTCGTGCAACAGTAATCTGGCGGTGATCGCGAGTCAACCGACGCGATACATTGGAGCTCGAGGAGGACCGATGCTCAAACTGATGTTGGTGCTGGCGGTCGTGGTCGTCGGGATGCCGGCCCCGGGCCGGGCGCAGGATCGGATGCCGCCGATTCCGGCCGGCAAGCTGACCGACGCGCAGAAAAAGGCGATCGACGAATTCAAGGCGTCGCGGTCCGCCGACATTTCCGGCCCGTTCGTCCCTCTCCTGCGCAGCCCCGAGGTGATGAGCCGCGCGCGCGCGATGGGCGACTATCTCCGGTTCAAGAGCTCGCTGCCGCCGCGGCTCAGCGAGTTCGTGATCCTGCTGACCGCCCGACGCTGGACGCAGCAGTACGAGTGGAACGCCCACCAGCCGCTCGCGGTGCAAGGCGGCCTGCGCGGAGAGACGGTGAAGGCGATCGCCGACGGCCGGCGCCCGGAGGCGATGGCCGAGGACGAAGACGCCGTCTACACGCTGTGGGACGAAGTGCAGCGCAACCAGAGCGTGAGCGACGCGACGTACGCGCGGGCGGTGGGCAAAATCGGCGAGCAGGGCGTCATCGACGTGCTCGGCATCACCGGCTACTACACGATGCTGGCGATGGTGATGAACACGGCGCGCACGCCGCTGCCCGAGGGCGTGACGCCGGGCCTCGCGACGTTCCCGAGGTGACGGAGAGGACGGAGGCCACGGGCCGTTGCCTCCGTACCCTCCCGTCTTCTCTACCGATCGAGCAACTCGCGGATGCGGCGGCGAAGCTCGCGCGGCGTGAACGGCTTCCTCAGCAACGCGATCGGCTCTTTCAGCCCGGGCACGGCGAGCGTCTCTTCCGTGTAGCCCGACATGATGATGACCGGGAGCCCGGGTCGCCGCGCCGCCATCAGGTTGGCGAGCTCGATGCCGCTTCTGCCCGGCATCATCGCGTCGGTCAGCAGGAGATCGATCGGCCCTTCGTGCGCGTCGGCCGCCGTGAGCGCCTCGTCGGCGGAGCTCGCGAGCAGGAGCCGATAGCCGTCACGCCGGAGCGCCGACGCCACCAGGTTCCGGACCGACGATTCGTCTTCGACGATCAGCAGCGTCTCCTGTCCGTGCCGTTCGCTCTCCCGCGCGGACGGCGTGTCGCCTGCGGCCGGTTCCGGCGCGGCCCTCGGCGGGAAATAGAGATGGAAGGTCGTCCCGCGATTCACCTCGCTGTCGACGAAGATGAATCCGCCGATCTGTTTCAGCGTGCCGTACACCATCGACAGCCCGAGCCCTGTGCCTTTGCCGACCTGTTTGGTCGTGAAGAACGGCTCGAAGACGCGGTCGACCGTCTCGCGCGGCATGCCGTGGCCCGAGTCGGACACGCGCAGGACGATGTACTCGCCTGGCGTGATCGGCACGTGGCCGCGCGCGAACGTCTCGTCCACCGTTTCCCGTGTCGTCGCGAGGACGAGCCGTCCGCCGCCCGGCATCGCATCGCGCGCGTTGACCGCCAGGTTGACCACCGCCTGCTCGACCTGACCCGGATCGCCGAGCACCGTCAGCGCCGCGTCGGCCAGCCGCGTCTCCACGGCGACGTCGGCGCCGAGCAGCCGTGACAGCAGCTGCGAGATCGAGGCGATCGTGTCGTTGAGATCGAACAGGCGCGGTTCGAGCAGCTGTTTGCGGCTGAACCCGAGCAGCTGCCGCGTCACGGCGCCGGCGCGCTCGGCGGCGCGGCGAATCTCCTCGACATCCGCGCGCGCGGCGTGGTCCGATGCCACCTCGCCCAGCGCGAGCTCCGCGTAGCCGGCGATCGCCGTCAGCGCGTTGTTCAGATCGTGCGCGATGCCGCCCGCGAGCAGGCCGATCGCCTCCATCTTCTGCGACTGCCGCAGCTGGTCCTCGAGCAGGCGGCGCTCGGTGACGTCCTGCGTCGTCCCGATCATGCGCAGCGCACGGCCCTCCGGATCGCGGAGGATGGCCGCCCGTTCGTGCACCCAGCGCAGGGATCCGTCCGGCCGGACGACGCGATGTTCGATGTCGAACGGCTGTCGACCGGCCACGGCGGCGTCGCGGGCCGACCGCACCGGCTCGCGATCGTCCGGGTGCACGAGCTCGAAGAAGGCAGCCGACGTGCCTTCGAACCGGCCGAGCGGCACGCCGAAGATGCGGTGCGATTCGGCGGACCACCCGACGCGCTGCGAGCCGTCCAGCTCCGTCACCCAGCTGCCGATGTGCCCGATCTCCTGGGCCTTCTCGAGAAACGCGCGATGCTGTTCGAGCGCCTGTTCCGCCCGGAGCGCCGGACCGACGTCCCGCAGGCTGACCACCCAGCCGACGATCCGCGTGCCGATGCGATGCGGCGCGACGAACCGCTCGAAGATGCGGCCGTCCTTGAAGCGGAGCAGATCGGTCGAGGGCGCCGACGCATCGCTCCACACCTGCTGCGATCGCGGCTCGAACGCCTGGGGATCCTCCAGCTCGGCGGCGACGCCGCGCAGCAGGCCGTCGGCTTGGCCGGTGCCGGCGGCTTCGCGCGGAATGCGCAGCATCTCGGCGAACAGCCGGTTGTAGCGAATGACGCGGTGATCCAGATCGAGGACGAGAATGCCGTCGTGCGTCGCCTCGAGCGTGGCTTCGAGCAGCGCGATGGTCTCTTCGAGCGTCGGGCGATCAGTCACAACGGTTCGGTCAGTATGACATCACGTCGACGGCGACAGGTTGCCCGGCAGCCGCAGCTACTCGTGCTGCCAGTGCGGACGGGTCTTCACGGGGTTCCGGGTCGGATTCCTGCGCGTTTCGCGGTGAGCCCTACGGCACGCGCAGCGCGACGATCGGATCCACGCGGGTCGCGCGGCGGGCGGGAATCAGGCTCGCGACGAACCCGGCGGCCGCCAGCAGCAGCGCCACGCCGACGAAGACGACCGGATCGAGCGGGCTGACGCCGTAGAGCAGGCCCGCGATCGCGCGCGTCACCGCCACCGACGCCGCGAGGCCGCAGGCCGTGCCGGCGCCGACGAGCAGCATGCTTTTGCCGAGCACGAGCCGCCGCGTGCTGGCGGCGTCCGCGCCGAGCGCCATGCGCACGCCGATCTCGCGCGTCCTTTGTGCCACCGAGTACGCCAGCACGCCGTACAGGCCGATCGCCGCGAGAATTGTGGCCAGGGTCGCAAACGCCGCCGAGAGAGTGCTGAACATGCGATCCATGAACACATTCTCGCGGATCTGTTGCGGCATCGTCTTGAGATCTTCCACCGGCAGATTGGGATCGAGGCGGCGGATCGCGCCCGGAATGCTGCGCAGCAGGTTGATCGGGTCGCCGGAGGTGCGCGCGTAGAACGTCATGGCGCCCAAGCGCCCGTCCTGCCGATG
>JAYVYV010000460.1:0-2759 GCA_043783985.1 Acidobacteriota bacterium
CGACGGCGCTTCCGCCACGGCGCGGCAGGCGGCGTGCGCAAACTGATTCGACGATCCGACGATGAACGTGTCGAAGGTGTAGCGCGGGTTCAGCCCCGCGGGACCTGGCATCGTCGTCGCCGTCGGCGGCGGGGCTGTCTCGAGCGCGGCGGCTTCCTCGGCGCTGAGAGGAATCACCACGACATCGGTGGCCGCGTCGGCGATGAAGTTCACGAGAAGATTCGGACGCCGGAGCTCGGCCGTCGCCTCGGCAAGCACCCCGGCGTAGTGCTTCGTGAGCCAGTCCTTGAACAGGACGTTGGGCACGCGTACCGTCACGGACGTGCGATCGTCGGCGACGAAGGTCGTGGGCCGGAACCAGGTGTAGAAACTGTGCCGGTTCACCTTGGTCTCGATACGAGCCAGAATTTCGTCCCAGAGGTTCATGTCACCCAATAAACACCGAGTAAAAACGCGTTTTCCGGCCTTAAACAGGGGCGCGCATACGATTCTGGTCGATTTTCCACAGTTTTTTCCACAGGTGTGGAAAACTTTGGCGAGAGACCAAAACGCATGGAATCACTACGGCCGGAACCGGCCTGAGAAGGACGCCGACTCTAACACACTCCTCGGAGATTGACACCCCCCGAACGCGTTCGCTAACATTGACGGTTCGTCTTAATACCGAAGGGATGTCATGGCCAAGGGAGTTCGGACTTTTCAACCCAACACGCGGCACCGTGCCAAGACGCATGGGTTCCTCGTTCGCATGAGCACGAAGAATGGCCGTCTCGTGCTGAAGCGCCGCCGCGCGAAGGGGCGCAAGCGTCTGACGGTCAGCAGCGAGTAGCTCTGAGATTCCGTCCAGACGAGCACATCCGCCGGCGTCCTGAGTTCCAGCAGGTGTACGCGCGAGGTGTTCGAATCCACAGCCGCTACAGCACGGTCTTTTTCCTGCCCAACGAGCGGCGTACGGGACGGCTCGGGATCGCGGCGACCCGGAAGATCGGGGGAGCGGTTCAGAGAAATCGAGCTAAACGTCTGATTCGAGAGGTTTTTCGTCGTAACAAGATCGCCCCCGGGTTCGACGTCGTCGTGATCCCGAAGCGTGAATTTCTCGACGCCAGCCTGAGCACCCTTGAAGCTGATTACAGGAACATCGTTGAACGACGCCTCCGCCAGGCCAGCTAATTGGCGCCCGGGCGTTCGGCTGTGCCTCGCCGTACTGCGAGGCTACAAGATACTTATTTCTCCGTACTTTAGCGGCTCCTGCCGGTTCCTGCCCTCGTGCGCGGACTACGCGGCGGAAGCCATCGATCGTCACGGCGCCCTTCGCGGCGTCTGGCTCGCCGCCCGACGCCTTGTTCGCTGTCACCCGCTGTGTGCCGCGGGCCACGACCCCGTACCAGCCCCCCGAGGGAGTGTCCGGCTGTAGGCCGGACCTGTTGAATGGAACGACGCGTCCTTCTCGCCATCTTTCTCGCGTTCCTCGTCCTGTACACCTGGCAGGCGGTGTTCGTGAAGCCTGTACCGAAGCCGGCCCCTGGAGCGGCGACGACCGCATCGTCGCGGACGGCGGTGGGGACGGAGGCGGGGACAGAGGCGGGCTCCACGGCGCAGCAACCGGCTGCGCCGCTCGCCAGCTCGACCCCGGCCGCGCCGCTGGCCGCGGCGCTCGTGGCCGACAGCGCCGAGCGCGACGTGCGCGTGGAAACGCGCGACGTCATCGCGGTCTTCACCAACAAAGGCGCGCGGCTGAAAAGCTGGCGCCTGAAGCGCTACCTCGATCAGCAGCGTCAGCCGCAGGAACTGATCGAGCAACTGCCGTCGCAGCCGCTCCCCTTCACCCTGCGCACCGGCAACGAGACGGCGGACGCCACCGTGAACGGCGGCCTGTACACCGTGAGCGGAGCGCCGGTGGCGCCGGCCGATTCCTCGCCGGTCGATCTCCGCTTCGAGTACCGCGACAGCGCCGGCATCCACGCGGTCAAGGAATTCCATCTCGATCCGGCCGCCTACGTGTTCACGTTCCGCGCGACGGTCACCGACCGCGACGCGCCGCTGTCGCCGGCGATCGTCTGGGGACCGGCGATTGCCGACGTCGGCGAGGTGAGCCGCGGCGTCAAGACCTCCGAGGGCATCCTCTTCCAGAACGGCAAAGTCGTCCGGCTCGCGCAGAAAGACATCGCGGCGCAGCCGGTGCGCGACGGCGATTTTCAGTATGCGGGCGTGGACGACAACTATTTCATGACCGCGGCGCTCGGCGCCGGCGCGAGCAAGGTCACTTACGCGCCGGTGACGATTCCTCCTCCGGCGAACTCGAAGGACGCGGCGCGCGTGCTGGTGTCGTTCTCGATCGAGCCGCGCCAGCTCGACGCCCCGGTCAAATTCTTCGCGGGGCCCAAGGACTTCGACGTGCTCAGCGCGATCGACCGCGACGTCGCGCGCTCGATCGACTTCGGCATGTTCACGGTGATTGTGGTCCCGCTGCTGCGGTCGCTCAAGTGGGTGAACAGCTACGTGGGCAACTACGGCTGGGCGATCATCCTCCTGACCTTCTTCATCAACGTGATCCTCTTCCCGCTGCGGCACAAGAGCGTCGTCTCGATGCGCAAGATGCAGGAGATCCAGCCCGAGGTCAAGGCGATCCAGGAGCGCTACAAGAACCTCAAAGCCACCGATCCGGCGAAGCAGAAGATGAACACGGAGATGATGGCCCTCTACAAGGAGAAGGGCGTCAACCCCGCCAGCGGCTGCGTGCCGATGCTGCTGACGATGCC
>JAYVYV010000461.1:0-2757 GCA_043783985.1 Acidobacteriota bacterium
CCGGCCTCGGGACGCGGATCAACACGATCATGCAGACCTGCTTCTTCGCGATCTCCGGCGTGCTGCCGCGCGACCAGGCCATCGCGCAGATCAAGCACGCGATCCGGACGTCCTACACGAAGCGCGGCGACGCGGTCGTGCAGCGGAATTACGAAGCGGTCGATGCGACGCTCGCCCATCTCCATGAGGTGGCCGTGCCTGCGTCGCCGACCGCTTCGTATCGTATCCCCCCGCTTATACCCGAGCGCGCGCCAGACTTCGTCAAGCGCATCACGGCCGTCATGCTCGCGAACCAGGGCGACCGGCTGCCCGTCAGCGCGTTCCCGGTGGACGGCACCTGGCCCACTGGCACGTCGCAGTGGGAGAAGCGCAACGTCGCGACCGAGATCCCGGTGTGGGATCCGCTGTTGTGCATCCAGTGCAACAAGTGTGCTCTGGTCTGCCCGCACGCGGCGATTCGTGTCAAGGTGTACGACCCGGCCCGCATGACGGATGCGCCGCCGATGTTCAAGGGGACGCCCTACAAAGGCCCCGACTTCGCAGGGCTCTACACGGTGCAGGTCGCGCCCGAGGACTGCACAGGCTGCGCACTCTGCGTGATGGTGTGTCCGGCCAAGGACAAGGGAAATCCGCGGCACAAGGCCATCGACATGGCGGCGCAGGCCCAGCTGCGCGAGGTCGAGCGCGAGAACTACGCGTTCTTCCTCGGACTTCCCGAGGCGGACCGGACCGCGGTCCGCCCGGACGTGAAGAGCACGCAGTTCCTGCAGCCGCTCTTCGAGTACTCGGGCGCGTGCGCCGGCTGCGGCGAGACTCCGTACATCAAGCTGATGACACAGCTCTTCGGCGATCGCCTGGTGGTGGCCAACGCCACCGGCTGCTCGTCGATCTACGGCGGCAACCTGCCCACGACGCCTTACACCGTGAACGCCGACGGGCGCGGGCCGGCGTGGGCGAACTCGCTCTTCGAGGACAACGCCGAGTTCGGCTACGGCCTGCGACTCTCGCTCGATCAGCACGAGCAGCGCGCGCGCGCGCTGCTGCGGGCGCTCGCGCCACAACTGCCCCCGGGGCTCGCCGACGCGATCCTCTCCGCCGATCAGCGCACGGAGGCCGGAATCCAGGCGCAGCGCGCGCGGATCGCGGAGCTGAAACGCTGCCTCGCCCCGGAGACCGTGGATGCGGCGCAGGGCGTCAGCCCTCCGAGCGCCGTCGGCGGGCCCGAACGGCGCGCCCTCCATGCGCTCTCCGACTATCTCGTCACGAAGAGCGTGTGGATCGTGGGCGGCGACGGATGGGCTTATGACATCGGGTACGGCGGCCTGGATCACGTGCTCGCCAGCGGCGCGAACGTGAACGTGCTCGTGCTCGACACCGAGGTCTACTCCAACACCGGCGGGCAACAGTCGAAATCGACCCCGACCGGCGCCGCCGCGAAGTTCGCCGTCGCCGGTAAGTCCGGCAACAAGAAGGACCTCGGCCTGATGGCGATGGCCTACGGCCACGTCTTCGTCGCGCAGGTCGCGTTCGGCGCGAAGGACGCGCAGACGCTGAAGGCGTTCATCGACGCCGAAGCGTATCAGGGACCGTCGCTCATCATCGCCTACAGCCACTGCATCGCGCACGGCTACGACATGGCGTTCGGCCTCGAGCACCAGCGGCTCGCGGCCGACTCCGGCTACTGGCCGCTCTATCACTACGACCCGCGACGCGCCGACGCGGGCGAGAGCCCGCTCGTGCTCGACTCGCCGGCGCCAAAGATCGACGTCTCGAAGCTGATGGCCACCGAAACGCGGTTCCAGCTGACCGCGCAGCAGGATCCGGATCGGTACCGCGACCTGGTGTCGCGTGCGCAGCTGCAGATCCAGCGGCGGCTGGCGCTCTACCAGGAGCTGGCCTCACGGCCTGGAGGCCGCGCATGAACCTCAGCACTCGCTACCTCGGGTTGACGCTCGCGCATCCCTTCATGCCGGGCGCCTCCCCGCTCGTGGACCGCATCGACACGGTGCTGCAGCTGGAAGACGCCGGCGCCTCGGCGATCGTCATGCATTCGCTGTTCGAGGAGCAAATCACCCGCGAGCGGCTCGGCCGCGATCGGCTGGCGGCGCTCACGCCTTCCGCGGCCGAAGCCTGCTCGTACTTTCCCGGCGGTGATGACTACGCACTTGGCCCCGACCGCTACCTGGAACAGCTGAGCCTGATCAAGAGCCGCGTCGGCGTGCCGGTCATCGGCTCGCTGAACGGCACAACGGCGGAAGGCTGGCTGGAGTTCGCGCGGCTGATCGAGCGCGCCGGCGCCGCTGCCCTGGAATTGAACTTTTATCACCTCGCCACCGACCTCTTCGAAGACGCTTTGTCGGTCGAGCGTCGCGTGATCGACATCGTCGCCGTACTGAAGGAATCGATCGCCATTCCGCTCGCGGTGAAACTGTCGCCGTTCTACTCCTCGCTGCCGCATCTGGTGGCGCAGCTCGATCAGATCGGCGCCGACGGGCTGATCCTGTTCAACCGCTTCTATCAGCCCGACATCGATCCGATGACGCTGGAGACCGTGCCACAGCTCCACCTCTCGGACTCCTCCGAGCTGCTCCTGCGTCTGCGCTGGCTCGCCGTTCTCTACGGACGGCTGCGCGGCTCGCTGGCGGTCAGCGGCGGCGTGCACGAACCGATCGACGCCGTGAAAGCGATCATGGCCGGCGCCGACGGCGTGCAGATCGTGTCGGCGCTCCTCACGCGCGGGCCGGCGTACCTCCGCCA
>JAYVYV010000462.1:0-2755 GCA_043783985.1 Acidobacteriota bacterium
AGCCAGCGGACCGCCCACGTGTTGTTCTTGTTGATCTGGTGGTCGAAGCGGATGAGCGTGTTCCAGTCGGTGCGATCCTCGGCGATCGCGAAATTGAGCTCCGGGCGCGTCGGGAAAATGCGCGTCCGGTTCGGGTTGTCCACCTGCCGCTCGAGGCTGAAGAAGAAGTGGGCCTTGTTCTTGACGATCGGGCCGCCGATCACGCCGCCCCAATCGCGCCGGACCGACGTCGGCTTGATCAGATTCTGGGTCCTGACGAAATAGTCGGCGGCCGTTAGCGAGTCGGCGGCCAGCTCCCCGAAGATCACGCCCTTGAACTGATTGGTCCCGGCCTTGGTGACGGCGTTGACGATGGCGCCGCTCGCGCGGCCCCACTCCGCGTCGTACATGCTCGTGATGACCTGGAACTCCTGAATCGCCTCGAGCGGCGTGCGCACCTGCGCGCCCGCGCTGGTGCCGAGGGCGTCGTCCGAGTTGTAGCCTCCGTCCACCGCGACGTTGTTCCCCTGTGTGGACTGACCGGCGGCCACGATCGTGTCGTTGCCCATCTGGTTGGACGGCGAGAACTGGACGCCGGGCAGCAGCGCGACGGTCGCGAAGAAATTGCGGTTCATCGCCGGCAGCTCGCTCAGCTCTGCGGTCCCGATGTTGCCGCCGACCTTGGCGGTCGTCGTGTCGACGAGCGGCGACTCCGCTGTCACCCTGACGGTTTCCTCGAGCGCGCCCAGGGCGAGGGTCACGTTGATGGTCAGCGCCTTGCCGACCGCGAGCACGAGGCCGCTCCGCTCGAAGGTGTGGAAGCTGGGGAGCTTGGCTGCGAGACGATAGCGCCCGGGCGTCAGCTGGGATGCGAAGTAGCTGCCGTCTGGACCGCTGGTCACGTCGCGGAAGACGCCGGTGTCCTGGTTCGTGATCACGATCGCGACGCCGGGCAGCACAGCGCCCTGCTCGTCGACCACTTTTCCGCCGATTTCCGAGGTGCCCTGCTGGGCGAAGGCGACGGGCGCGAGACACAGAAACGACGCGACAATCGCACTGACGAGGAGTCTGCGCATCTGAAACCTCCCGGGTTACGAGTGCGGAGGACCGGCAAAACGATGAGTGTCGCGATTAGACCTCCCGCGCCACGCGGGATCAAGACAATCTTGTAGGTTTCTTGCAGATTATTTGCGGACTTCGGCTCTTTATCTGATTGATCCGGAAACTTGGTCGGAACCACCCGCCCGTGGCGGTCAGTTCGACAACTTCGGGAGTCGGATGTCGAACACCAGGTTTTCCGGCGCGGGGCCGAACGACGCCCACGGCACGACCCGCGTCTGACCCACGCCCGGCCTCGAGAAGTCACACGTCCCGGCAGGAAAAATCGTCTCGAGGCGCTGCAATTGCGCTGGCGTGAACGCGGGGTACGCCTTGGGATCGATCGGCGCGAGCTGGCATTTCAGCACGTTGGCGTCCAGCGGACCGCCCGCGGCATAGCGCGTGAACCCCGACGAGGGGTACTGCGCGTTGCATCTCGAATCAGGCTTGCTGCTGAAAGTCTGACGCTCGGCGATGAACGACGCGTTCTTGTCGGCGGCCGCGACCCAGCAGCCGTCGACCACCTCCTCGGGCTTCGTGCGGATCACGCGCTCGCGGAGCGTTTCGTTCGCCCGCGCGGGGACGGCCGTCTTCGCCGCCGCGACCCACTTGATGAACGCCGCCCACGCGGTCTCGGCCTGCACCGGACCGCGCCACATCACGTGGTTGTCGGGGTTGCCGTTCTGCCTGGCGATCCGCTCGCGGATCGCGAAGTGGAACCACTGGTAGTGATATCCCCCTGCGTCGTTGTACGCGCCAGCGTCGAACACGGGAATCGACCCGAGCCCGCCGCCGCCGCCGCCGCCGCCGAGGGTGACCCCGCCCTGGTAGGCGCGCTTGATCGCGCCGAGGTCGCCAACCGATCGCGACGCCACCGGGTTGGCGTCCTGATCGAAGCCACCGATCCGCTCGTTGAGATCGAGGAACTGCGCCGGCGTGATCGTGCCGGCCTCGAGCGCGGCGAGACCGTACTGCACGCCGACGTTGTCGAACGGGTGGAGGGCGAAGCCGGTCGTTGGATCGGCGCCGTAACGGCAATCGGATCGGTCCGCTGGCTCTGGTTCGCCGCGCCTTCCGGCGCAGCGATCGCGACGAGCACGTCACCGCCGCTCACGCGATCCGCGCGCGTCGAGATCGTCTGGATGTCGAGGCGTGGTGCGGCCGCCAGAGGGACATTGGCCGACAGTTGAAGCGTCTGAAAGGCGAGGAGCAGGGCGAGCGAGGCCATCTTCATGCATCCCTCCGCGAGATGGGGCGATTCGAGATGGGGCGATTATAGTGTGCGCATGAGCAAAGGGCGGCTGGAAGCGTTCAGCGACGGCGTGTTCGCCGTGATCATCACGATCATGGTCCTGGAGCTCAAAGCGCCGCACGGAGCCGACTGGGACGCGTTCCGGCCCCTCCTGCCCGCGTTCCTGACCTACGCGCTGAGCTACGTGTTTCTCGGCATCTACTGGAACAACCACCACCACCTGATGCACGCGTCGGACCGCATCAACGGCGCGGTGCTGTGGGCCAACCTGCATCTGCTGTTCTGGCTGTCGCTCGTGCCGTTCGTCACCGGCTGGATGGGCGAAAACCATTTCGCCGCGGTGCCCACCGCGGTCTACGGCGGCGTGCTGTTCATGTCCGGCATCGCGTTCGTGATTCTCGAAGGCCGGCTGCTCCGCGCCGGCAA
>JAYVYV010000463.1:0-2752 GCA_043783985.1 Acidobacteriota bacterium
TTCGAGAGCGCGTATTTCAAACCGGCCTCCGTGCGACGCACAAGCAAGCGACTCGGCCTGAAGACCGAAGCGTCCTCGCGCTTCGAGCGCGGCGCCGACGTCGGCGCCCAGGTCACCGCGATCCAGCGAGCGATGGCGCTGATGCAGCACATCGGCGCCGGACAGCCGTCCGGATCGATTGTCGACGTCTATCCGCAGCCGCGAGGGGCGCAGCGGCTGCACCTGCGACGCGATCGGCTCGCGCGACTGCTCGGCGCGTCGGTGCCCGACGCCCAGGTCGCGCGGATTCTTCGCGGGCTCGGCCTCGAGGTGACGGCGGCGCCGGACGGCTGGGATGTGATCGCACCGACGTTCCGCGTGGATCTGCTGCGCGAAGTCGATCTGATCGAAGAGGTCGGCCGCCACTACGGCTTCGACAACCTCGAAGCGACGTTTCCGGTGGTGACGCGGCCCGCGCCGCCGCCCGATCGACGCATCCCGCGCGATCAGCTCGTCCGTCGCGTGCTCACCGCGGCCGGCTTCTCTGAAGCCGTGACGTTCGGCTTCATCGAGGCGAAGGTCGTCGAGGAATTCAGGGGAACGCAGAGCTCGCAAAGCACGCAAAGAAACCACACTCAAGAAACCTTTGCGGGCTTCGCGGGCTTTGCGTTCACGGACGTCCTCACGATCGCGAACCCGCTCTCCGGCAAGTTCGACACGCTGCGGCCGTCGCTCCTGCCGGGGCTGGTCGACGCCGTCGCCCACAACCGGCGTCACGGCCGGCGCGACGTCCAGCTGTTCGAGATCGGCACGCGATTCGCCTCGTCCGGCGAAACGCGTGGCCTCGCCATGGCCTGGACAGGCGCCGGGGCCGCCGAGCACTGGTCGGGCGGCGTACGCGAGGTCGACTTCTTCGACGCCAAAGGTGCGGCCGAACATCTGTGCGATGCGCTGGGCGTCGCCGTCCGGTTCGAGGCGATCCGCGAGACGTTCCTCGTCGCGGGACAGGCCGCGTCGATTGTCGTCGCCGGCGGCCCGGACCACGGCGTACGCGTCGGTCTGGCCGGACGGCTCGCGCCGTCGCTGGCCGATGCGCGCGGACTCCCGCGTCAGGACGCCGTGTTCGTCGCGGAGGCGGACCTCGATCTGCTGCAGCGGGCGCACGCCGCGGCGGGCGACGCCACGCGATCGCTGCCGAGGCACCCCTTCGTCGTCCGCGACCTCTCCATCGTCGTCGCGGACACCTTGCCTGCGGAAATCATTCGTGGCACCATCCTGGCGGCGGGGCGCGAGGTGCCGGCGCCGCTCGGCGCGGTGAGCTTTTTCGATCGCTACCAGGGAAAAGGCGTGCCGCACGGCGCGGTGAGCCTCTCGGTGCGGTTGACGTTCCAGGCCGCGGATCGCACGTTGACCGACGGCGAAGTGCAGCAGAGCGTCGAAAGAATTCTGGCAGCGCTCGTTCGAGAGCATGCCGCGATACAACGATAGGACATCATGGCCAAGACACTGACCCGCGGCGTGGATTTCGAACCAATCGATCGGCTGGAAGAGAAGGTCAAGCTTCTCGTCAGCATGGTCGAGCGCATGAAGTCTGAAACGGCTCGCGCAGCGGAAGAAAACCAGCGCCTGTCGCACGAGCTCGACGGTCTCCGCGCCCGCGTGGCGTCGAGCGAGGGTGTCGTGACCGAACTCTCGACGCTGAAGGAAGAGCGCGACGTGATCCGCACCCGCGTGACCGACATGCTCGAGCAGCTCGAAGCCCTCAGCCTGTAGCCCTCCATGTCGGACGACGCCGTCATCTCGGTCGAGATTCACGGGCAGCGGTACCCGATTCGCAGCGGGCTGGATCAGGAGTACGTCGCGCGGCTCGCGAGCTACGTCGACGAGAAAATGCGGGCGGCTGCCGACTCGACGCCTACCGGCGACTCGCTGCGCCTCGCCGTGCTCACCGCGCTCAACGTGGCGGACGAGCTCTTTCGGTGCCGGGACGGCACGCGCGCCCGCAACGGCGAGCTGGCCGAGCGCGCCGGCGAGCTCGAGCGCCTGCTCGATCGCGTCCTCACGGCGTAGAGCCCGGTTCGGCGTTCAACGTTGCAGGGTTCAGGGCCCGTTCCGCTTCGGTTCCGGCTCGAACGAACCGTGAACCTTGAACCTTGAACCCTGAACCCTTTACCGATAGGATCGGTCCCAGAGTTGGGGCCCTGCGTTGTTCGTGATGGCGGATGGCTCGTTGAGCCAATGTTTACCCAAGTGAGTCGCGACCCCGCGTGGTGTGCATGCCTCTGCAACGAGGAAGCCTGAAGCGCGGTTAGTTATAGCGGTTCCACCTGCTTTAGCAGGTTCATCGACCACCCCACACGGCAAGGCGGGGCTCTTCGCTCGCGCACCCCACCAGTTCTCCTCGTGAATCGGACTCATCTGGGGGTCTGACCCCGGCAACGGGAAAGGACGTCACGCGTGCTGTCTGATGTCGCGAAGATCGCAAGTCCCGTCCTGATCGCGGCGCTCGTCGCCATGATCGTCACCGGCGTGATGTTCGCAGTCTGGGTCGCCAACCGCAAACGCATCGCGGCCGACACCGTCGGGCGCGCCGAAGAACAGGCGCGGCGGCTGGCGAAAGACGCCGAGCGCGACGCGGAGACGACCAAGAAGGAAGTGCTCCTCGAGGCCAAGGAAAAAGCCCACGACATCCTCATGGAGGCGGAGCGCCAGGCGCGCACCGACCGCCAGCAGGCGGCGGCGCTCGAGCAGACGCTCGCGCGCCGTGAGGCGG
>JAYVYV010000464.1:0-2744 GCA_043783985.1 Acidobacteriota bacterium
CGCCGACGCCGAGATCGCGCACACGCCGTTCTACCGCCCACCCGACGACAGCGTCGAGATGAAGTTCATGCGCGAGCGGCGGAAGGCGCTCGGCGGCTACGTCCCGACGCGCAAGGTCCGCAGCGAACCGCTGAAGACCGTGTCGCCCGAGCTCTTCGAGGAGTTCTACAAGGGCACCGACGGCCGCAAGGCGTCGACGACGATGGTGTTCGTGCGGCTGCTGTCGAAGATGCTGCGCGACAAGGAACTGGGGCGGCTGGTCGTGCCGATCGTGCCCGACGAAGCCCGCACCTTCGGCATGGAGGCGCTGTTTCGCCAGGTCGGCATCTACTCGCACGCCGGACAGGTGTACGAGCCGGTCGACATGGACACGCTCCTCTATTACAAGGAAGCGTCCGACGGCCAGATTCTCGAGGAAGGCATCAACGAGGCCGGATCGATGTCGTCGTTCATCGCGGCCGGGACCGCGTACGCCACGCACGGCGTGAACACGATCCCGTTCTTCATCTACTACTCGATGTTCGGATTTCAGCGCATCGGCGACCTGATCTGGGCGGCCGGCGACTCCCGCGCGCGCGGCTTCCTGCTCGGCGGCACGTCAGGACGCACCACGCTGGCCGGCGAAGGGCTGCAGCATCAGGACGGCAACAGCCAGCTGTTCGCGCTGGCCTATCCCAACTGCGTCAGCTACGACCCGGCGTTCGCCTACGAGATCGCCGTGATCATCGAGGACGGCATCAAGCGGATGTACGTCGATCAGGAGAGCATCTTCTACTACCTGACGGTGATGAACGAGCAGTACGCGATGCCGGAGATGCCGGCGGGTGCGAAGGACGGAATCCTGAAAGGGATGTACAAGTTCCGCGCCGCGTCGAAGCCGAAGGCGGCGCTCCGCGCGCAGCTGCTCGGCAGCGGCGCGATCCTGCCCGAAGTGATCAAGGCGCAGGAGATCCTCGAGTCCAAGTACAACGTGTCGGCTGACGTCTGGAGCGTCACGAGCTACACCGAGCTCTACCGCGACGGCCACGCGGCCGAACGCTGGAACATGCTCCACCCGGCGGACACCGCGCGCGTCCCGTACGTGACCCAGTGCCTGAAGGACGCGCAAGGCGTGTTGATCGCCGCGTCCGACTACGTCAAGGCGATGCCCGATGCAATCGACCGCTGGCTGCCGCGTCCGCTGACCGTGCTCGGCACCGACGGCTTCGGACGCAGCGAGACGCGCGCGTCGCTGCGTGAGTTCTTCGAAGTCGACTACCGGTACGTGATCGTCGCCACGCTGGCGGCGCTCGCGCGGGACGGCAAAGTCGACGCGTCGATCGTCGACCAGGCCATCAAGGCGCACAACATCAATCCCGAGAAGAGCAACCCCGCGATTTCGTAGCGTCGAGCGAGAGGATCGGCTCTTTCGTCGAGCTTTGAAATCTTTGCGTCCTGTGTGTTGAGAGGGCTTCCGTGTCAGATTTCACACTTCCCGAGCTCGGCGAGCAGATTGAGGCGGGCGACGTTCTGCGCGTGCTGGTCAAAGCGGGCGACACGCTCGTCAAGGAACAGCCAATCCTCGAGCTGGAAACCGACAAGGCCACCATCGAAGTGCCTTCGTCCGTGGCCGGCACCGTCAAAGAAATCAAGGTGAAGGCGGGCGACAAGGTCAAGGTCGGACAAGCGATCCTCAGCTACGACGAAGCCGCAGGCGCGCCTGCCGCGCCCAAGCCGGCCTCGGGCGGCGAGAGCGGGAAGCCGGACGCAGCGAAGGCGGCGCCGGCGAAGTCGGCCGACGCCGCACCCTCGAAGGCGAGCGGCGAAGGCGGAAACCCCGAGGGCGCAAAAGCTGAGCCCGCGAAAGCTGATCCCGCGAAAGCTGACCCTGCGAAAGGCGAGCCCGCGAAAGGCGCGGCGCCGGCCAGGAAGGACGCTGCGGCGAACGCCGCTGCGCCCGAGACGATCGAAGAAACCGACGACATGCAGCCCGACGTCGAGGTGGCGGATCAGTCGACCGCGCCGGACAAGGCCGGCGTCAAGGATCCCACCGTCGGGCCGCAGGCGGCGGCCGGCGCCGACGCTCGCGGCACCAACGTCGTCGACATCACCCGCGGCGCGCGACCGGCGACCGACAGCGCGGCGCCCGAGACGCCGCCCGCGCCGGCGGCCCCCTCCGTCCGGCGGACGGCGCGGGAGCTCGGCGTCGAGATTGGCGAAGTGCAGGGCACCGGCCCGAACGGACGCATCTCGGCCGAGGACGTGAAGACGCACGTGAAGCGGCTCGTCACGAACGGTGCCGGCCGCGGCGCCGCCTCCGGCGTCGCGCTCCCGGATTTCACGCGCTGGGGCAGCGTCGAACGGCAGCCGATGCGCGCCGTCCGCCGCAAGACCGCGGAGCATCTGAGCGCGGCCTGGGCGACGATTCCGCACGTGACGCAGTGCGATCTCGCCGACATCACCGGCCTCGAGGAGCTCCGCACGAAGTACACGAAGCAGGTCGAGGCGGCCGGAGGCAACCTCACGGTCACCTCGATCGCCGTCAAGGTCGTCGCCGCGGCGATGCGCAGGTTCCCGCAGTTCAACGCCTCGATCGACCTGGCGGCCGACGAGATCATCGTCAAGAAGTACGTGAACATCGGCGTCGCCGTCGACACCGATCGTGGGCTGCTGGTGCCGGTGATCCGCGACGCGGATCAGAAGAACATCGTGCAGCTGTCGGTGGAGCTCGCGCAGCTCTCGGAGAAGGCGCGCAGCCGCAAGAT
>JAYVYV010000465.1:0-2744 GCA_043783985.1 Acidobacteriota bacterium
TCGCACCGACGACAAGCAGCATGCGCTTCATCGGAGGATCTCCATAAAAGCGACATCTCTCGAACCTCCGTCCAGCGGCGACGCGCCAGCCATTCGTGGCACGGAGGCTGCGGATTATATATCCGATGGTCCGGCCCGGGCCTTGCGTATTCAGACTCATCGTGAACGGCCATTCCGGACGAACGTGACCACCGTGCAGGAAGAGGGAACGTATTCGAGCAGCCTGTCAACAACACGGCGTCGATCCGAAAATTCTCAGGGCGCTTCCGAAACGGTGCGCTCGAAGAACAGGAGCAGGCGAGGTTCAAACCGCCGGCGCGCATTCGGGTCGAGCACCAGATGCGCGCTGAATTCGGCGAACGCCTCGCGATAACTGTCCAGGGCTTGCACGGACGGCAAACGTCCCCTCAACGAGAGAATACCGAACGAGCGGCTCGCCGCCCAGGCCGCCTCATACCGGCCCTCGCCGTTGAGCCTCTCTCTCTCGAGATTCACGCGATCCGCGTCCCGTTGCCGCGTGACGGGCATCCCAAGCCTGGCGACTCGTCTGAATTCGGCTGTTCCGGAATACTGCCCCCGGAGATCGACGGCGTGCGCGAGCTCATGGGCCAGAATTTCCGTTGTGAGGAGGTAACCGGGGTCGCCACTGAAATGATCCCGTACGGATTCCCGTTCAAAGAACCGATCCGTCAGATCGATGGTTCGTATGTCGTGATCGGCGTCGGTATGAGTCGTCGCGACGATCATCGGATAGACGCCGTACCGACCGTCCTCGTCGAGCTCCGCCGCGTGTGCGAAACGTCTCAGCGTGACAAAACCGTTCCGACGGGCGCGCTGCGTGATCCATCTGCCCAGGTCGCTGGCTGCAATCTCGTCCAGCGCCGCGCGGACCAGCGCGATCTCGGCCGGTGCCCACGCGCGCGGAGTTGCGAGGGCGCAGAATTCCGGGCCCCGCTCGCACGTGCCGGGTGAAAAGCGGAAACCGTCATGTTGAGGCGCGTCGCTGGGCGCCGGGTCATTTGGTGACGCGCTCCCGCCTCGAACTGCAGCAACGAGCATCAGCGCGGCAGCAGGCAGCAGGCAGCAGACTCGCCGTGCGGCGCTGCCGGCGCTGCCGGACCGTACGGGCGCGATCATGAGGCGCATCAGCGCCGGCACGTCATACCGAACAGTACTCTATCGCATCGAGATTCACCTGACACCGCGCCTTGTTCGCCAGCTGAAAGATCTTCGTCACCCGCATGTCGAGACGTCAGATGCGGCCTTCGAAAATCGTCTGCGGCGCCACGAGCGGCACGTTGGCGGTCACCCGGTTCCTGCTGTTCGTGTTCCGGCGCTTGGGTGGGTTTTCCCGAAGAAGCCCGGATACCACGGCGGACAAATGGGGCGGTGGAATCCCATGCAGGATCAAGGTGGCGAGGCCAACGGTCCTCATCGGGGAGCTCCGTCGCGCGATGCCGCTTCAGCAGAGGGGAGAGTGTCGGATGCGCAGCCCCATCCTTGCGAAACGTGGAATTCGCTTGCTCCCCAGTCGCGTGATAGACTCCCGCCGCCAATCGCGATAGCCGACCAGACACAGGTGGTGTGACATGCGCATAGGCAAGATCGGGATGCGGTTCACACTGGCCGCCGGATTCATCGGCAGCCTCGCGCTGCAGTTGTCAGCACAGGCCCCGCAGACGGTGACTCCAGCACGCAATCCCTTCACCGGCGATCCAAACGCTATCAGGCACGGGGCAGTCCTCTTCCGGCAGGAATGCGTGTTCTGCCACGGATTCGGCGCTCGGGGCGGCATGCGCGGTCCCGACTTGACCACGGGATCATGGAGTCACGGCGGCTCCGATGCGGAACTGGCAGACACGATCAGCGGTGGCGTGCCGGGGACGGCGATGCCGCCCAACAACCTCACGGCCGACGAGATCTGGCAGATCGTCGCGTACCTCCGCACACTGGAGCAGCCGATCGCGTCGACGGCCGGAGATCCGAACCGCGGCGAAGCGCTGTTCTTTGGCGCCGCCGGCTGCTCGTCTTGTCACATCGTCAACGGACGTGGCGGCCTGCTGGGACCGGAACTGTCGACCGTCGGCTCAGCGCGATCGCGCGCGTACCTCGTCGAGTCCGTGCGCCAGCCGGGACGGCAACTGACCCGCAATCGCGTGTTCGGCGAATCGGTCACGCTGAAATACGACACCGTGACGGCGGTCACCGCCGACGGCCGCACGATCGTCGGTGTGCCGATGAACGAAGACACTTTCACCGTGCAACTGATGGACATGAGCGAGCGTGTCCACAGTCTGGACAAGAAAACGCTGAAGAGCCTCCGCCATGAAAACCGGTCGCTGATGCCGGCCTACGATGCCGGTCGACTCGGCAACGGTGACCTGGACCACGTCATCGCGTACCTGCAGTCGTTGCGCGCGCCAACGTCGGCTCGGAAGAAGGGCGGCCCGCATGAAAACCAGTAGCGCCGTCCTGCTCGGACTGTGTCTGACGGCATCGCCCGCGCCGGCTCAGGTGACCGCCGAGCGGCTCGTCGATGCGGCGCGCGAACCGCAGCAGTGGCTGATGTATTCGGGGGCGTACGACGGCAGCCGTTTCACGCCGCTCGATCAAGTCAACCGGACCAACGTGCAGCGTCTCTCGCTCCAGTGGGTGTTTCAGACCGGCGTTCGCGGCCGGCACGAGACGACGCCGCTCGTGATCGACGGCGTGATGTATCTGACCACGCCGCAGAATCACGCGTA
>JAYVYV010000466.1:0-6955 GCA_043783985.1 Acidobacteriota bacterium
TCGACCTGCATCGCCTTGCCGCGCAGATGGAAGTGCGGCTGGAAGTTCTCGATGAGGGTGTTCTCCTTCAGGACGGTGAACCCTTCGGTCATCGCCATCGAGTTCGGCGGGATGTCGAGCATCTTCGCGCGGTCGATGCCCGTGAAGCCGATCAGGTAGCTGCGCTTCTTCGGCTCCTCGCCCTTCTTGTAGAACCAGACGCCGACTTCAGATCCGCCGGTGACCTCTTCGCCGACCGCGTGGATGTGCTGATCCCACGAGATCTTCTCGCCCGGCACGAGCAGCTTGCCGGTGCCCGGACGGAACAGGTCGTAACCCTTGCCGATCGCCCACTCCATCAGTTGCGGGCGGCGGTTCACCAGGTCGTCGGGACCGCCCGGACGATCGGGGCCGTTCGCGGTGCCCTGGCTCACGGCGTCGGGATCGTTGTTCAGGATCAGATACGCGATCGAGTGGTGGATGATCTTGCGCGACTTGAGGTTCGTGGGACGAATCTCGACCAGCTTCACCCAGCGCGGCTCGGTGAGCGGGATGTCCGACATCGGGCGGTACCAGACGTCCTGGTGCTGGGCCGGCATCGTGTACTCCGACGACTTCACGGTCAGGTCGGGCGGGCCGAAGCCGTCCTTCTCACCCTTCCAGCCGTTGTCGGTGACGAGCGCCACCGGCGGCGGCATGTCCTTCGGGTCGCCCTGCGGCGACCCGGCGTCGACCCAACGGACGATGGTGTCCACCTGGTCGTCGGTCAGCGACATGTCGTTCTTGAACTGCTGCACGCCGACGCTGCGGTCGATGTGCCACGGCGGCATCTGGCGCGTCGCGACGCGCTCCTTGATCGACCGCGCCCACGGGCGTGCGTCCTGGTAGCTGATGAGCGACATCGGCGCGATCGAATTCGGCTGATGGCACTCCTGGCATTTCTTCTGGAAAATCGGAGCGACATCCTTCGAGAACGTCACCTGTTTGGGCGAGTCCGCTGCGAATCCTGGCGCAGCCACAGCCAGCAATGCAGCAATCGACAGCAAGCGTTTCATGAAGCCTCCCGTTGCGCGCGTTCCCAATACCAAATGTGTCCGTCAGATAGTGGACTAAAACCGACCTTTTTGCAATGGCTTCGATAGCTCTAAGCCCCATGATTCAGAGGCTTTATCTGGAGACAATCGTGTACCTGATGAGTACCTCGTCCACGAATTCGGCCGTAACACGTTGACCTCCTACGATAAACACGACGGTCGTCACCGTCAGCTCCCCTCCCGGCGCTCGGACGAGCTGACCGGGGCGCCGAAGAGGCGCTCCGCTTCGCCGCGCAGCAGCCCCTTCCGGACCAGGGTGATGTCGCCACCCGGGGGCGGGAGCCCAGCGTCGCGCGCGGCGGGCCCCCCGCCGAAGTCCACGAACTGGACGAGGGCCGCCACCAGATCTTCCGGCCGCATCCCGGCCGGCACCCGGTCGTCGTAGCGGACGTTGAACCGGGAGCCGCCGCGGAGCCGCTGCCCGGCGACGCGCTCCCGCTTCTGCTCTTCGATCCGTTCGCGCTCGGCCATGATTCGGCTGTTCTCGCGCTCGCCGATCCTGCGCCGCCGGGCTGCACCTCGATCAGATCCTTCTTCACTTTCACCAGCGTCACGACGGAGGTGTCGCCGGATCGGATGGCGGTGCCGTACCGCTTGAGGGCGTCCTTGTATTTACCGAAATCGATGGCACGTCTGGCATCGGCGTGGACGTCCACGCGTCGGCGTCGCCGGGCATGTCCATGCGCAGCGTCACGCGGCGGCCTTCGAAGTAGGACTTCAGCGCCGCCTCGCTCTGGGCGGCGGCCGGCGCGGCCAGCGCCAGCAGGAGAAGCGGGACGAGGACGGGCTTGAACATACGTCTCCTGTATCGGCCGATCCCCTGGTGTTATCGGTCTCAACATACAATGGCGGTATGCCTTATCCAGAGATGTTCGTGGCGCCCATGCGCCGGGAGTTGACCGACCTCGGCGTCCGCGAGCTGCGCACGCCGGCCGACGTGGACGCGGCCGTGACCGGCACGGCCGGCACGCTCATGATCGTCGTCAACTCGGTGTGCGGCTGCGCGGCCGGCAAGGCCCGGCCGGGGATCGCGCTCGCGCTGCGCAACGGCGTCAAGCCGGGTGTGGTCGCGACCGTGTTCGCGGGCGCCGACGTCGAAGCCACCGATCGCGCGCGGCAGTACTTCACGGGCTACCGCGCCTCGTCGCCGTCGATCGCGCTGATGCGCGACGGCCAGGTCGTCTACATGCTCGAGCGCAGCCAGATCGAGAACCGCGACGCGGCGGCGATCGCGTCCGAGCTGACCGCGGCGTTCGAGAAATTCTGCGCGGCCCCCGCTCCCGCCTAGCCGCGACCGGATGCCCGCCGTCTCCTTCGACGATGCGTGCGCGCTGATCGAAACCGCCCTCACCGGCGGTTACCGCCGGGAGATCGTGGCGGACGTGTCCGACGCGAAGGATTTCACCCAGGCGCTGCGGCGCCTGCGCGGCGGCATGCGCGCGCACACGTGGAAGGCCGGCGGGCGGAAGGTCGATCTGGACGAGGTCGTCGGCAAGTACGACCGCAGAACGCGCCGGGACGGTTTCCACGTGCTGCACGACTGGGACGGCAAGGCCGATCGCGTCACCGGGGACATCATCCCGATCGACGTCCTCGACTACGTCATCGCGCTGCGCGGATCGACCCCGCTGGACGCGGGCGTGCTGGCGATCCTGCTCGACTACTACTTCCTGCACATGCTGGCTCTGTGTTCGTTGCGGATCTGGGACGACGGCGATCCGGACGCGAACCTCGATCGGCTCAACGGCCTGGTCGCGCAGCTGCAGGGACCCGACGGCGGCGGACAGCGGTTCGTCGACGACGCCGAGACGCTGATCCTGATCGCCACCTCGCATTTCGAGATCGTCGAGCGCGGGTACGGCGCGCTGCTGACGCGCGTGCGCGCGCTCAACGGCGCGCACCGCGCACGCATCGCCCTCGCGCACGCGGTGAGCATGGGCAGCCATCTGCGCTTCGGGTTCGAGGCGACCTACGGCCGCGACACCGTCGTCATGCGCGACGACAACATCGCGGACTACCCGTGGCTCTGCTTCGCGCTGACGACGGCGATGCGGGAGTACGCGCGGCTGGACGCGCAAGGCGCCGATGAGGACGACAAGGCGCCGATCGTCGAAGGGATCCTGAACGGCCTGTCCGCGGACGCGCGGGCGTTCGTGGGACAGCCCCCTTCGTCGCTGTCCGGAAGCGACGCGGACCGCGGCGAA
Source organism: Acidobacteriota bacterium (assembly GCA_043783985.1). Classification (GTDB taxonomy): domain Bacteria; phylum Acidobacteriota; class Vicinamibacteria; order Vicinamibacterales; family CAVVIG01; genus CAVQFC01. The sequence goes on from JAYVYV010000466.1 coordinate 3,278, forward strand.
TTCCTCGCGCTGTTCCGGCAGCACCGCGACGCGCTGCTCGAGGCGTTTCAGCGCTACAAGCCGGAACCCGGGACGTACTCTCCCCTGTCGTTCTTCTTCAACTTCTCGCACAACGTGCTCAAGGGAATGGTCGTCGACGCGCTCCTGCGCGGGCGCGCGTGGCCGCTGACGTTCGACGACATGCTGACCGGGCTGTCGCGCGACGCCGGCGAGCCGGCGATGAAGCACGAGCTGGCCACGACGCTGATGGATTATGCCCGCGCCAACCCCGACACGATCCGCGGCCGGCCGATGCCCGTGATCGTCTACGACCCGTCGACAGGGCGCGACGTGTTTGCGGTGACGCTGCGGAAGATCCGGGAATGACCTATCGGCGAACGACGAACGGCGAACCACGAACGCCGAACGACACCGCGCGTTCGAGCCCTGCCGCACTGGCGATTGGAACCGCTGTCGTTGTTCTGGCGGTCGCGAGCGCGGGCTGGTGGGCGTCGTCCCGTGACCGCGCGCCGGAGCGCCCGATCGTCGCCGTCGCGGTGTTCGACAACGAAACCGGCGACACCTCGCGCGAGCGGGCCGTCGCCACGATTGCCGACGTCATCGTCGAACGGCTGACCTCGTTGGGGCCGTCCCGCATCGGCGTCGACGCCAACTCCACGGTGCTGCGCAACCCGCGCGCCGACCGCGACCCGCGAACGGTCGCGCAAGAAACCCATGCATCGTTCCTGGTTGCGGGCCATCTCCAGACCAAGGACGGACGGCTGTCGCTGCTCGTGCACATCATCCGGCTGGACGACGGAACGCACGTGTGGGTGCAGCGGATTTCACGCTCGCCGGACGAAGGGCTGGAGGCGCTGGACGAGGATGTGGCGGCGCAAATCGAAACAGCCGTGCGCCGGATCGTGCTGAAGGACGGAGCGCAAGCGTCGTGACCTCTCCTCGCTGCCGGCTCCAATGCGCTGGTACGCGACGACTCATTCTTCGTTGTGTCCTCGCTGGCGTCAGGATGTCCAGCCGCCGGAACATCAGGCACCTCGGCGGGCTGGCGTTCGCGCCGCCGGGGGCGCCCGCGGTGCGGATCCGCTTCGAGCGCGACGGCAATCGGATCGCCGCGCTCACCATCCACGATCCGGACGTGGTCGTCCGCGCCAGGCGCGTCTGATTCGGGACTGTGCTAGACTGGCCCGGTCAGTGAACGTCTTGCCAGTCTGTGCTGCCTTTCGAGCGTAACGAGTCCGTAGCTCGCTCCTCCTGAAATCCCGCCAAGCGACGAGACCAACACTTCGACCAGTGGTCGCATACGCGACATAGGAGTGAGTAGAGATGGGTCGCAGACTTTACGTGGGAAACCTTCCGTACGAAACCGGGGAGAACGATCTTCAGGACCTGTTCGCCCGCGCCGGCACCGTCGAGACGGTGAAGGTGATGCGTGACATGGCCACCGGACGCGCGCGCGGCTTTGCGTTCGTGGAGATGAGCACGGACGAAGAGGCGCAGAAGGCAATCACCGAGCTGAACGACTACCAGCTGGGCGGCCGCGGCCTGACCGTCAACGAAGCGCGTCCGAAGCCGGAGCGCTCGGGCGGATTCGGCGGCGGCGGCGGCTACGGCGACCAGGGCGGCAACTCGCGCCGCCGGTCCGAACCGCGCTGGTAGGTCGCTTCGCTCGGGCCTGAGGGTCGAGGGCTGAGGGCTGAATGCCCTGAGCCCTTGGCCCTGAGCCCTACATAATGTGCGCCGTGGCTCTCTTCCTCTCCTCCTTCCTCGTCCTCTTCCTCGAAACCGCGTTGATCCGCTGGATGCCGGCGTACGTCCGCCTGCTGGCGTATTTCTCCAACTTCATCCTCCTTGCAAGCTTTCTCGGCATCGGCGTGGGCTGTCTGCTGGTCACACGGCGGCGGAACCTGTTCGTCTGGTTTCCGCCAATCCAGTTCGCCGTCATCGTCGCGGTGGACCGCCTGCGGCTGGAGGTCGCGCTGCCGAGCACGTCGACGATCTATTTTTCCAGCGGCACGACATCGGCGGTCGTCCCGGTCGAAAGCACGCTGCTGCTGCCGCTGCTCTTCGTGTCGGTCGCCGTACTGTTCGTCACCGTCGCGCACCGCATGGGGCGCGAGCTGTCGGGACGTCCGCCGCTGCGGGCGTACGTGATCAACCTGCTGGGCAGCCTGACCGGCGTCGCCGCGTTCGCGCTCGTCTCGTGGTTCGAGCTGCCGCCGAGCGTCTGGTTCGGCGTCGCCGCGGCCGCCGCGCTGCCGTTCGTCGTGCAGGATCGCCGGTGGATCGCCGCCGTCAACGTCGTGCTGCTCGCCGGGTCGCTCGCGATCGTGCACCGCATGGAAGCCGGCAGCCTCTGGTCGCCGTACTACCGCATCACGATCTTTCAGGACAAGGCCGACACGGTCGTCGAGGTCAACCACATCTTTCACCAGTCGATGGCGCCGGTGGCGCAGAAGGAATATTTCTACCAGTGGCCGTACACCGTGTTCGGCGACTCGTTCGACGAGGTGCTGATTCTCGGCGCGGGCAGCGGCACCGACGTCGCGGCGGCGCTGCGGCACGGCGCAAAGCACGTGACGGCCGTCGACATCGATCCGGTGATCCTCCGGCTCGGCGCCGAACGCCATCCGGACAGGCCGTACAGCGATCCGCGCGTCACGGTGATCTGCGACGATGCGCGGCATTTCCTGCGGACGACGACGACACGGTACGACCTCGTGGTGTTCGCGCTGATCGACTCGCTGACGGTGCAGTCGAGCTTCTCCGGCGTGCGGCTCGAGAGCTACATGTTCACGCAGGAGTCGTTCGACGCCGTGCGCGAGCGCCTGTCGCCGCGCGGGGTGATGGTGCTCTACAACTACTTCCGGGAGAAGTGGCTGGTCGATCGCCTCGCCAACACCTCCGCCGCGGTGTTCGGGCGCGACCCGCTCGGCCACGTGCACCAGGATCGCGCCTATCTCGCCGTGATGCTCGCCGGGCCGCGGCTCGCGGAGCTGACCACGCCGCCGCCGCTGCCGCCCGACGTGACGGCGTACGGGCAGTCGCACGCGCCGAGCCCCGCGCATCCGCTGACGCGCGACGCAAGCGTCGTGCTCGCGACCGACAACTGGCCGTTCCTCTACATGCGGGCGCCGGAGCTCCCGCGCCACTACCTCGCCGCGCTCGCGCTGCTGCTGGTGGTGTCGGCGCTGGCGGTGTGGCTGGCGCGAATGGACGGGCGGGGTCGGATCCGAAGTCCGGGGCTGACCCCGGTCACCCCGGTGCCCTCATGGTCGTGGCATTTCTTCTTCCTCGGCGCCGGCTTCATGCTGCTCGAGACGAAGTCGATTGTGCAGTTCGCGCTGTTGTGGGGATCCACCTGGTCGTCGGCGTCGCTGGCGATCGCGTCAGTGCTTGTGATGGCGCTCGCGAGCGCGCTCGTCGCGAGCCGCGTCGAGATCCGGCGGCGCGGGCCGATCGCCGCGGCGCTCCTGACCTTGATCGCGGTCAACTACCTGATCCCCGTCGGGCGCGTCACGTTCGACAGCCGGATCGCCGAATCGCTCTTCTACGGGCTACTGGTGTTCAGCCCCGTCTTCTGCGCCGGCCTGCTCTTCAGCACGAGCTTCAAGGACTCGTCCTCCACGGCCGACGATTTCGGCGCCAACCTGCTCGGCGCGATGGTCGGCGGGGTGGGCG
>JAYVYV010000467.1:0-2735 GCA_043783985.1 Acidobacteriota bacterium
CATGCGAATGACGGCCCGGACACCTGAGGCGCCCGGGCCGCTCCCGTTTAGTGCAGACCCGACCGATCGTGATCGGCCTTCGCCGGCGCGATCGTGATCTGCGGCTTCAGCTTCAGGAAGTTCTTCTCGCCGACGCCGCGGACGTTCATCAGCTCCTCGATCTTCTTGAACGGACCGTTCTTCTGCCGGTACTCGACGATGCGCGCGGCGGTCTTCGCGCCGACACCCGGCAGCCCCTCCAGGTCGGACGCCGACGCAGTGTTCAGGTTGACGATGGCGGTAGAGGATGGTTTGGCCGCGGAGCTGCGGGAGGTTTTGGACTGGGCGCCGACGGCGCGAGACGGTAGCGCGCACAGCAGACACGAGAGAACGACGAGAGACAGGACAGTACGGAACATCGAATCCTCCTTATGAGTGGGGACCCTGTCCGGGGGAGCTTCCGTCCGAGGAGGTCAGGCCCCGCAACCAGGGAGAGCGCCGGACGAGGGTCGTCGGACCCAGAGGCAAGGAGCGCTCCGCGGCGACGGATCGCGTTCGGAGCTGGAACGCATTGCGGAAGCAGAGGATGTCGCGGCACGACGTGCATCGACGCCGGAGCGGGCGAATCCGCCTCGCCGATCGACGCCTCCAGTTGTCGCGGGCGGCAATTCAGGCGGGAAATCGGAGGCGGCGCCCGGAACCGGCGTTGCCGTCGTATGATGCGTGCGAATCGATATGAAGGCTGCTCTCGTGCTCGCCGCGGCAGCACTGCTGGTGGCGTTCGACCCCGCGGCGACGTGGTGGTTCCCGTCGTGCCCGTTCCACGCGCTCACCGGCTGGTTGTGTCCGCTGTGCGGATCGCTGCGGGCCATTCACGCGTTGTTCGCCGGCGCACCTCTGACCGCCTTCGCCTTCAACCCGCTGACCATCTCCGGTATCGCCGCCTGGCTGATCGCGCGGGAGCGGACGACGGCGTTCTGTTTCAGCGCGCGTGGCGCCGCCGTGTTCGTCGGCTTCGGGCTGCTGCGGAACCTGTGACGAGGACACCACGATGGACACGCCGGAAGCGATAGCCGCCCAGTACCTCCAGCGTCGCGCGCCGATCGACATCAGCAGCGCGCTGTCGCGCGGATGGGCGCTCGTGCGCGACAACCTGATGGTGCTCGCGGGGGGCACGGTCCTGGCGTGGCTCGTCGCCTTCGCCCTCGCGTTCGTTCCGATCGTGGGATGGGTGGTGGGGTTCGTGGTCCTCGGCGGCCTGGACTACGTGTTCCTTCGCCGCATCCGCGGCGAGGATGTGGAGATCGGCGACGTCTTCGCCGGCTTCAACCTGGCCTTCGTCAACCTGACGATGGCCGGTCTCGTGAAATGGCTGCTCACGTCTCTCGGACTGTTCCTGTGCATCCTTCCCGGCATCTACCTCGTCGTCGGTTACACCTTCGCCCTGCCGCTCGTGATCGACAAGAAACTGGAGTTCTGGACCGCGATGGAAGTCAGCCGCCGCGTCGTGCACGAACACTGGTGGTCGATGTTCGCGCTGCTGATCGTGCTGGCGCTGCTCGCGTTCGCCGGCTTCCTGGTCTGCGGCGTGGGCGCGGTGATCACCGTCCCCGTGGCATCGGCCGCGCTGATGTTCGTGTACGAGGACCTCTTCGGGCCTGTGGCCGCCGCGTGAGCCCGCGGCTCGCCCTCGGCTCCGCCGTGATCCTCGCAACCGCGACAGGGGCGCGGGTCAGCGATCGGCGATCAAGGCGCCCTCGCCCTGGCACCACGCGAGCGTCTGTCGCAGCCCCTCCTCGAGATCGACGATCGGCGTGTAGCCGAGCAGCGCCCTGGCTTTGCTGATGTCGGCCTGGGAGTCCTTCACGTCGCCGGCGCGCTCGTCCTCGTAGACCGCGTCGAGCTTCGTGCCGACGATCCGGTTCATCACGCGCAGGAGCTCGTTCAGCGAGATGCGCGTGCCGCAGGCGACGTTGATAGCCTCGCCCACCGCCTTCGGCGCCTCGCAGGCGCGCAGCACGCCGTCGACGATGTTGGCGACGTAGGTGAAGTCGCGCGTCTGCTCGCCGTCGCCGTAGATCGTTGGGCGGCGTCCCGCGCTCAGCGCCGTTGCAAACACCGAGATGACGCCGGAGTACGGCGAGCTCGGATCCTGGCGCGGCCCGAAGACGTTGAAGTAGCGGACGACGACCGTCTCGAAGCCGTAGAGGCGCGTGAACATCTGGCAGTACGCCGTCCCCATCACCTTCTGCAGCGCGTACGGCGACAGCGGGCTGGCCGGCATGTCCTCGGTCTTGGGCAGCGTCGGCGTGTTGCCGTATTCCGACGAGGAGCCGGCGAACACGAGCCGCTTGACGCCGGCGTCGCGCGCGGCGACCAGCACGTTGAGCGTCGCGTCGGCGTTCGCGCGATTCGACGTGATCGGATCATTGACCGACCGCGGGACTGACGGAATGGCTGCCTGATGGAGCACGTAATCCATCCCCGCGACCGCGCGCTGGGCGAATGGCAGGTCGGCGAGATCCCCTTCGAAGAACTCCACGCCAGGAATATGGTCGAGGTTGCTGCGCTTTCCAGTCACGAGGCTGTCGGCGACGCGGACGGTGTCGCCGCGCCGGACGAGCGCTTCCGTGAGATGCGAACCGATGAAGCCAGCGCCGCCGGTGACGAGATAAGAGGCCATAGTGTCGAGGTTTTGTGCAAGAGCTTTGCCGAAAGCGCTCGGCTGGCGCCACGCGCCACGTTCAATTCAGAAA
>JAYVYV010000468.1:0-2735 GCA_043783985.1 Acidobacteriota bacterium
GACAAGGACGTCGCCGATTTCCCGAAAGGCTACGAGACGATGGTGGGGGAGCGCGGGATCACGCTGTCGGGCGGCCAGAAGCAGCGGACCGCTCTGGCGCGCGCGATCGCCATCGATCCCGCGATTCTGATTCTCGACGATGCGCTATCGGCGGTGGACACCTACACGGAAGAAGAGATCCTGTCGCGCCTCCGCGGTGTCATGCGCGAACGGACAGCGATCATCGTGTCGCACCGCATCTCGACGGTACGCGACGCCGACATCATCTTCCTGCTCGACCAGGGGCGCATCGCCGAACGCGGCACCCACCAGACGCTGATCGCCCAGAACGGCCTCTACGCGGCGCTGCACAAGAAGCAGCTGCTCGAGGAGGAGTTGGCGGCCTCGTAGGTCGTGGGGTCAGATCTCGATTGTCTCGGTCTGGGATGGGAGGTCGCGTCGGCCGAGAAAATCGAGATCTGACCCCCGTTACGGCCGCTGCGGCGCGGCCGAGTCACCCATCGCGATCGTGTCGTTCGCGTGCTGCACGCGGATCGTCGCCGAATCATTCCGGATGGCGACGACGACCGCATCGCCGATCACCGCGGGACCGCGTGCGCCGGGGCGGGCCGGCCGGAAGAGCGTCAGCCGCTGTCCGACGCGCACGCCGTTGTCGGTGCCCTGATCGATCACCATCAGCCGCCGCGGCGCGCCGCTCGACTGGCCTTCGTCGGTCAGGAGAATGCGCGCGGCGCGGTCGTAGGCCGGCGGCCCGGCTGGTTCCGGCGCGCGGATCGGTTCGGGGTTGAACGGCGCCAGCCAGTCGCCCGGCAGCATCTCGTCGCACGCGTAGACGACGAGCGCCACCGCCGCGCGCTCGGCGGCGGTGACAATCTGCAACAAGCCCGCGGTATGTTCACCGGCGGCGCCGGTGGGATCGTGGCTCGTGCGATACGATCGGCGCGCGACGAGGTTCTGCCCGATCTCGAGACCGGTCGCCGTCCCACCGTCGATCGCCAGTTCGTCGCCTTCCGCATAGAGCGCACGGCCTTGTGCGGACCGGCCCGATCGAATCGTGCCGAGCGACTCCGGGTTGACGCGGCGCTTCGCCGGGCCGCAGATCGAATCCTTGTCGTGCGCCGGCACGGATCTCAGCACCGGGCGCGGCGGCGGCGGGGCCGTGGGACGCGGCGGCGGTGGAGCGGGCGCGGCGGCGCGCGCCTCGCCGCGGACCACCACGGTTTCAGACTTGGGAGCGAGCGTCAGGCGCAGTGTCGGTACAGCGGTTTCGACATCCGGCGCGAGGGCGAGCTCGATCGTCGCGGTCGAGAAGCCTTGGAGCTGAAACGTGAGCCTGACGGATGCCTCCGGCAGCGCGCGGAACGCGTAGCGTCCCACCGCGTCGGTGGCGCTGGTGCCCAGGACGCGGCCCTGCGCGGAGGTCGCGACCACCGTCACACCCGGCAGCACGCCCCCCGAGTCGTCCGCGATCACGCCATGCAGCCCGCCGCTGGCGGCCGCGCCGGCGCCCGAGAGTACGAACAGGATCGTGCCGAGGGTCAGGGCTGACAGCCGCATGGATGTTCGTGAAGCTCCCGTTATCCGTATCGGCGTTTCACCGCTGCGTCCGCAGGGTCAGATCTCGGGCCACATTAGAAAAAAGGTGGCATCGGGTAATCTGGTGATTGGGTAATCTGGTAATCGACTGGGGATTGGCGGCCAATTCCCGTCGATTAGCCAATTCCCCGATTCCCCGATTACCCGATATTGCCCGTGTCCACAGACGACGACATCCTCGGGAAGGCCTACGACGCGCGCTTGATGCGGCGCCTGATGGAGTACCTCCGCCCGTATTGGCGTCAGGTCGTCCTCGCCTTCGTCACCATCGTCGCCGGCGCCGTGGCGTCGCTGGTGCAGCCGTACCTCATCAAGGTCGCCATCGATCGCTACATCACCCAACGGCAGATCGCCGGGCTCGACGGCCTGGCGGCGCTGTACCTGACCGTCCTCGTGGCCTCGTTCGCCGCCGAGTACGTCCAGACGTGGACGCTGCAGTTGACGGGGCAGCGGATCATGTACGACCTGCGGATGGCGATCTACCGTCACCTGCAGCGCCTGGATTTGCGCTATTACGATCGGAATCCTGTGGGCCGGCTGATGACCCGCGTGACATCCGACGTCGACGTCCTGAACGATCTGTTCACGTCCGGCGTGGTGACGATCTTCGGCGACGTCTTCACGCTGGCCGGGATCATGGGCGTGATGCTGTGGATGAACTGGCGGCTCGCGCTGGTGGCGTTTTCGGTTCTGCCGCTCATCTTCTTCGTGACGCAGTGGTTCCGGCGCCACGTCCGGGACTCCTACCGCACGGTGCGCGGCCTGATCGCGCGCATCAACGCGTTCCTGCAGGAGAACATCACCGGGATGGCGACCGTGCAGCTGTTCCGACGCGAGCGCCGCAACTACGCGCGGTTCGAGACGATCGACCGCGAGCACCGGGACGCGAACGTCGACTCGATCTTCTACTACGCGGTGTTCTACCCCGCGATTGAGATCGTCAGCACGCTCGCCTCGGCCCTGATCATCTGGTACGGCGGCGGCGGCGTCCTGCAGCGGACGCTCACGCTGGGCGCGCTCGTCGCGTTCCTGCAGTACTCGCAGCGCTTCTTCCGGCCGATCAGCGACATGTCGGAGAAGTTCAACGTGCTGCAGTCGGCCATGGCGTCATCCGAGCGGATCTTCAAGCTGCTCGACGA
>JAYVYV010000469.1:0-2732 GCA_043783985.1 Acidobacteriota bacterium
CTTCCGTTCTCGTCTGCGCGCTCGGGCTCGCGTCGGCCGTCGGCCTGCGAGCCGACGTTCGCGCGTCGCGGCGTGACGCCGCGCTCCTCAAGCAGAAAGTCGCGGCGATCAACGCGCACGCCGAGAAGCCCACCAAGGCCGGACGCCGCACCCTGGTCACCGAATCCGAAGTGAATGCGTATCTGGTCTACGACGCCCGCGATCAGATTCCGGTCGGCGTGGTCGAGCCGTCGATCACGGTGCTCGGTCCGGGCCGTCTGCTGGGTCGGGCGATCGTCGATCTCGATGCGGTGCGCAAACAGAAGGCGCCGACCAGCCTGCTCGACCCGATGAATTACCTCATGGGACGGCTGGCAGTGACCGCGGTGGGGAAGCTGAGGACCGCCAACGGCGTCGGGCACTTCGATCTGGAGTCGTCGAGCGTCGGCAGCATTCCGGTTCCCAAGATCCTGTTGCAGGAGATCGTCAGCTACTACTCGCGCACGAAAGAGAATCCGGCCGGGATCAGCCTCGACGATCCGTTCGCCCTCCCCGCGCGCATCCGGGAGATCCAGGTCGATCGGGGACAAGCCATAATCGTGCAATGACCAGGGAGGGGTCCGACCCCTTATCGACGCCCCTGCAGTTTCTCAAGGGCGTCGGACCGCGCCGCGCCGCCGATCTCGAACACGCCGGCCTGCTCACCCTCGAAGATCTCCTGTACCGCTTTCCGCTGCGCTACGAGGATCGCAGCCGGCTGCAGCCGATCGCATCGCTGAAGCCGGGGCAGATCGCCGCGGTCTCCGGCCGCGTGCTGGTCAGCGGTCTGCGCTCCACGCGGCGCCCCGGCTTCAAGATCTTCGAGGCCGCGATCGACGACGGGAGCGGATCGCTGCGCGCGGTGTGGCTCAACCAGCCGTACCTGAAAGACATCTTCATGCGAGGCCAGCACGTCGTGCTCTACGGGCTGGTCGAGATGCGCGGGTCGGTCAGCCTGCAGGTCACCAATCCTCAGTACGAAATTCTCGACGAGGAGGACGGGGAAACGATCCACACCGGCCGCATCGTGCCGGTGTACGAGAAGACCGGGACCGTCACGCCGAAGATGCAGCGGCGGCTGGTGTTCGACGTCCTCCAGAAGCTGCCCACCGAGCTGCCGGACCCGTTGCCCGAGGACGTGCGCCTGCGGCTGGGGCTGCCGTCGCGGCATGCGGCGCTGATGTCGACCCATTTCCCGCCGTCCGACGTCCCGGTGGAGGCCCTGAACGCGTTCGCGACGCCGGCGCAGCGCCGGCTCATTTTCGAGGAAGCCTTCATCTTCCAGATGGGCGTGCTCGCGCGCCGGCACACGGCGGCGGCCGAGCTAAAGCCGCTGGCCGTCCGCGTCGACGATCGCATCCGCGCCTCGGCGCGCGCGGTGCTGCCGTTCCGGCTGACCGACGGGCAGAAGCACGCCCTGAAGGAAATCGTCGACGACCTGCAGAACGCGGCGCCGATGAACCGGCTGCTGCAGGGCGACGTCGGCGCGGGGAAGACGATCGTCGCGCTGCTGGCGGCGCTGGTGGCGATGGAAAACGGCCTGCAGGTCGCGTTCATGGCGCCGACCGAGATCCTCGCCGAGCAGCACTTCACCAACATCGCGCGGCTGCTGCAGGCGTCGCGCTTCCGCGTCGCGCTGCTGACGGGATCGACCGCCAGCGCCGCGCGCCGCGAACAGCTCGCGCAGGTCCAGGCCGGCGCCATCAACCTGGTCGTCGGCACGCACGCGCTCGTGCAGGGGGACGTCATCTTCAAGCAGCTCGGTCTCGTCGTCATCGACGAGCAGCACCGGTTCGGCGTGCTGCAGCGCGCCACGCTTCGCGCCAAAGGGCTGCACCCCGACGTGCTGGTGATGACCGCCACTCCGATTCCGCGTACGCTCGCGCTGACGGTGTACGGCGACCTCGACGTCTCGACGATCCGCGAGCTGCCGCCCGGGCGGCTGCCGATCAAGACGGCCGCGAAGCCCGAGTCGCGCCGCGAGGAAGTGTACCGGTTCGTCCGCGAACAGCTCGACGCGGGGCGTCAGACGTACGTGATTTATCCCCTCGTCGAGGAATCGGCCAAGATCGATCTCAAGGCGGCGACGGAGATGGCCGACCACCTCGCGACGGAGATCTTCCCCGCGTACAAAGTCGGGCTCCTGCACGGCCGCATGAAGGCGGACGCCAAGGATCGCGTCATGAAGGCGTTCCTGGCCGGCGAGCTCCAGATCCTGGTGTCGACGACGGTGGTGGAAGTGGGGGTGGACGTGCCCAACGCAAGCGTCATGATCGTGGAGCACGCAGAGCGTTTCGGGCTCTCGCAGCTGCATCAGCTGCGCGGCCGTGTCGGGCGCGACCGCCACCAGTCGCACTGCGTCCTGCTGTATCAGTATCCGCTCACCGACGAGGCGCGCGAACGGCTGAAGGCGATGACCGACACCTCAGACGGTTTCGAGATCGCGGAGCGCGACCTGCGGCTGCGCGGGCCGGGCGATTTCTTCGGCACACGCCAGGCCGGCGTGCCGACGTTCCGGATGATCGATCTCGTGCGCGATCGCGAGGTGCTGGACACCGCGCAGCGGGAAGCGGCGCGGTGGTTCGCGAAGTCGCTGCCGGACCCGGCCGCGGTGGACCGCCTGATCGCCGGCTGGGAACAACGGTTCCGGCTCATCGAGGTCGGGTAATTGGGTAATCGGGTAATCGGGAAATTGGGTAATCGATTGGAAATCG